>NZ_JBFBAD010000032.1:0-88175 GCF_040682075.1 Actinoplanes sp. NPDC051411
CTCACCTGTTCGTGGGGGTCTCGAGGGACTTCGCCCGCTGGGTCTCGGCCCCTGGCCACCCGGCCGTGGGCCCCCCCGCGGGGGGCGGCCTTCTCCGGGTTCGAGGTCAGACTTTGCGGGCGCGGGCCCACATCACGGGGCCGCTCAGCAGGTATGCCGCGACGACCGCCACGAACGTGAGACGGGCGTCGACGAAGGCGGCCACCAGCGGCAGCAGCCACAGCCACGGCGGCAGCTTGAGCAGGCGGGCGAGCTTCGCGTAGGGGAAGCTCGACACCATCGCGAAGGCGAGCAACGCCACCCCGCCGAGCAGGGCGAACCCGGGCAGCGGCAGGTCGATCAGCACGGTCAGCGCCAGCACGGCCGCGGCCATGGTGGTGGGCACGCCGCAGAAGAACTTGCCGTCCTTGGGCGAGACGTTGAACCGGGCGAGCCGGATCGCGGCGCACGCGGCGACCAGCACGCAGGCGACCATCGCGGCCGCCGTGGGCACCTCGTGGGCCAGTGACGCGTAGACGACCACCGGGGCGGCCAGGCCGAACGAGCACATGTCGGCCAGCGAGTCCATCTGGGCGCCGAACGGGCTCGACACGCCCAGCTTGCGGGCGAGCGCGCCGTCGAGGCCGTCGAACGCCACGCAGGCGACCAGGCAGGCGGCCGCGCCGCGGACCTCGCCGTGCATGGCCAGGAAGATCGCGACCAGGCCGAGGCTCAGGCTGGCCAGGGTGCAGCCGTTGACCAGCGCGAACCGCAGTCGCCGGGCGACCGTGTGCTCGCCCGGCAGCAGGGAGGCGACACCCTCGGCCTCGACGACCGAGGCCGCGATGGCCGGTGCGGAGGCTGCCATGTGTACGCCGGTCGGGAGTTCGGTCCGGGGCGTGACGATCTCCGGCCCCGTGTAGATCACCTCGGCCCGGGTGGCGGTGGCGGCGCGTCCGGAATCACCGGGACGACGGCTCACCCGCACCAGCAGGGCTTGCCGGGCGATGCTTCCGCCTCGGCGCAACCGGCCTGCCCAACGACGCCCGGCGGGACGGGGACTATCCGTCGTACGCCGCCGGCGCCAAGGGGTACTCGGCACTTGCTTCCTCCAGTTGGGGATCGGTCGGCCCACCAGCTTCATTGCGGTGGGTTGTTGAGGTATCGCCCGTTGTCGTAACGGGCCCGGGGGAATGGCGGGTTACACCATCGCACAGCCGAAGGACCTTGGCGAGAGATCAAATGACGCTCCGAGGGTCGGTGCCTCGCGTCCTCTTCATCCCCCTCTGTCCACCCAGCTCGCTAGGCAGGTGAACTTCTTCGTGGGGCAAGTTTAACGCGTCGATTCACTATCGATCTCCGGTCCAACCGCCCGGCCCCGTCCCCGGGCGTACTAAAGGTGGTCGATGGCGGCCCGGGCCAGCTCGGTCAACTCCAACTTGTCGATCTCGTCACGGGTGAACCAGGCCGCCTGCGCGGTGGAACCACCGGCAGCCTCGGTGACCACCGCTTCGGTCGGCGCGTCGACCTCGACCCGGTAGAGCACGCGAATGGTGTGCCAGTCGATCGGCTGCCCCTCGGGCCCGAGCGCTCCGGGGTCGTAGCGGTGCGACACGCCGATCAGGCCGGTCACCCGGCCGTACTGGGAGCTCTCCTCGTACAGCTCGCGGGAGAGTGCCTGCTCGGGTGTCTCGCCGTGGTCGGTGCCCCCGCCCGGTACGTGCCAGAGGCCGGCTCCGGGGTAGCCCTCACTGATCAGGGTCAGCAGGATCCGCCGATCGGGGTCGGTGGCCGCCGCGTACGCCCCGAAGCGCTGGACCCGCTCGGGGCGGGCGAGCGGCTCGTCGGATGAGGTCGCCGGAGGCGGCGAATCGGACCGGCCGAGCAGATAGGCCGTGAACGGCATCAACGGCAGTTCCGGCAAATCCGAAGAAACGACCCATTCGACCCGATCGGTGGTCCCGTCGGCCTCGGCCCGCAGGCTGCCGCCGATGATCGAGACGTCGTAGACCAATCGGTCGGTGTGTTCCAGCGGCCCGGCCGGCAGCCGGAGCACGTCGGCGGTCACCGTGCGAAGTGAGTCGATGCGCACGGACAGACCGGTCTCCTCGGCGAACTCGCGGACCACCGCGTCGTCCGGATGCTCACCCTGCTCGACGCCGCCCCCGGGCAGCGTCCACTGCCCGGGGAACTCGCTGAGATCCGAATTGCGGGCGAGCAGCACCCGGCCGTCGGCATCCCGGCAGATCCCGTACGCGCCGACCCGTCTGATCTTCATCGCCCTAGATTAGTTGCGCCTTCCGCAGCGCCTCGGCCGTAATTTCCGTCAACTCGTCCTCGGACAGGGCCCTGACCTCGGCCAGCGGCATCCAGAGGGCCTCCGACGTGGAGCCGCCCACATCCTTGATCACAACCTCGGTCGGCTCGTCGACGATCACCCGGTAGAAGGCACGCACGCCGTGCCAGTCGATCGGGTAGCCCTCCGGGCCGAGCGACGCCGCGTCGCGATGGCTGGCCACGCCGAGCAGCTCGATCAGCCGGCCCTCCTGCCCGGTCTCCTCGACGAGTTCCCGGATCAGGGCGGTGCCGGGCTGCTCGCCGTAGTCGGTGCCGCCGCCCGGCAGGTGCCAGCGGCCCTCACCCGGATAGCCCGGGGCGATGCGGGTCATCAGCAGGTTGTCGTGCGGGTCGGTGGCGATGGCGTACGCCGCGAAGCGCTGCGCGCGGTGGAGGCCGTCCGGCCCCGGGTAGGCGTAGAAGGACGGGAAGTCGGGTGCCACCTCGGGCCGGAGGTCGCCGGCCGAGGCGTCGAGGCCGAGGGCGGCCGCCGCGAACGTGCGGAGTTTGAGCCGCGACGCCTCTTCGAGGGTGTGCCAGCGAGCCAGGTCGGTGGGGTGCCCGACGCGGTCGACGAGGGTGCCGCCGCGGATCGAGACGGCGTAGATGAGCCGGTCCGTGTGGATGGTGACGCCGCGGTGCGGCAGGGAGCGCATGTCCGCGAGGACGTCGCGCAGCCCGGTCACGGCCACCGAGAGCCCGGTCTCGGCGGCGGTCTCGCGGACGACGGTGTGGTTGGGGTCCTCGCCGTGGTCGACGGCGCCGCCGGGAAGCGACCAGACGCCCGGAGTGCCGGAGCGGCTGGACGCCCGGACCAACAGGACACGGCCGTCGTCATCGGTGGCAACGGCGTACGCGGCGATCCGGCGAAGCGGTTCGAGTGCGGGGGTCACGGGCGGCATTCTGCCCGGTTTAGGTGACCTTCAGAAAACGTCTGTCAAATTCCTGACAGACTGATCGCAGAACGTAACTGCTGATCAGAGCGTTGTAGCGGACACCACGCAGTCGGGTCGTTACCGGGCGTATCCACAAATCAGGGTTGGTATCCGGGCGGTCACCGAGGTCGTTGAGGGCCGTCCGCGGCGACCATCGAGGCATGACAGTCACCGCGTACAAGCAACTCCGCCGGCCCCTCGACGACCGGATCGTCGCCGGGGTCTGCAGCGGCCTCGGCCGTTACTTCGGCGTCGACCCGGTGCTGGTCCGGGTCGGTTTCGCGATCTTCGCCGCGGCCACCTGGGGCGCCGCCCTTCTCGCCTACCCCCTGATGTGGTTCCTGATGCCCGAGGAAGTCACTCCCACTCGATAGTGCCCGGCGGCTTGCTCGTCACGTCGAGCACGACCCGGTTGACCTCGCGCACCTCGTTGGTGATGCGGGTCGAGATGCGGGCGATCAGGTCGTACGGCAGGCGCGACCAGTCCGCGGTCATCGCGTCCTCGCTGGAGACCGGGCGCAGCACGACCGGATGGCCGTAGCTGCGGCCGTCGCCCTGCACGCCGACGCTGCGCACGTCGGCCAGC
Organism: Actinoplanes sp. NPDC051411; assembly: GCF_040682075.1. Taxonomy (NCBI): domain Bacteria; kingdom Bacillati; phylum Actinomycetota; class Actinomycetes; order Micromonosporales; family Micromonosporaceae; genus Actinoplanes; species Actinoplanes sp. NPDC051411. The sequence goes on from NZ_JBFBAD010000032.1 coordinate 3,838, forward strand.
AGCACCACCGGGAACTGCCAGACGTCGCGGTCGAGCCCGGCCGCGGTCAGCTCCTCGCGGGCGACCAGGTCGGCGGCGCGCAGGATGTCGAGCCGGTCGCGGTCGACCGCGCCGATGATGCGGATGGCCAGGCCGGGCCCGGGGAACGGCTGCCGCTGGACGATCTCGTCGGGCAGCCCGAGCTCGGTGCCGAGCGCCCGCACCTCGTCCTTGAACAGCGTGCGGAGCGGCTCGATCAGCGCGAACTGGAGATCGTCGGGGAGGCCGCCGACGTTGTGGTGCGACTTGATGTTGGCGGTGCCGGTGCCGCCGCCCGACTCGACCACGTCGGGGTAGAGCGTGCCCTGCACCAGGAACTCGATGTGCCGCTCGGCGTCGAGCTCGCGGGCCGCGCCCTCGAACGTCCGGATGAACTCGCGCCCGATGATCTTGCGTTTCTGCTCGGGGTCGGTGACCCCGGCCAGGTGCCCGAGGAAGACGTCGGCCGCGTCGACCACCTTGAGCCGGATGCCGGTGGCGGCCACGTAGTCCTTCTCGACCTGCTCGGCCTCGCCCGCCCGCAGCAGGCCGTGGTCGACGAAGACGCAGGTCAGCTGGTCGCCGATGGCCCTGTGCACGAGCGCCGCCGCGACCGCCGAGTCGACCCCGCCGGAGAGACCGCAGATCACCTGCTTGTCGCCGACCTGCTCGCGGATCGCCGCGACCTGGTCCTCGATGATGTTGGTCGGCGTCCAGGTCGGCTCCAGGCCGGCGATGTCGTAGAGGAACCGGCGGAGCATCTCCTGGCCCTGCTCGGTGTGCGCCACCTCGGGGTGGAACTGCACGCCGGCCCGCTTGGCGGTGAGGTCTTCGAACGCGGCGACCGGGGCGCTCGGGGTCGACGCGGTGACCGCGAAGCCCTGCGGGGCGACCGCCACGCTGTCGCCGTGGCTCATCCAGACCGGCAGGCCCTCGGGCAGCCCCCGCAGCAGCGTGCCGCCCTGGGCGGTCAGGGTCGTCCGCCCGTACTCCCGGGAGCCGGTGTGCGCGACCGTGCCGCCGAGCGCCTGGGCCATCGCCTGGAAGCCGTAGCAGATGCCGAAGACCGGGACCTCGCTGTCGAACAGGGTCGCGTCGAGGCCGGGCGCGCCCGCCTCGTAGACGCTGGACGGGCCGCCGGACAGGATGATCGCGGCCGGGTCTTTGGCCAGCATCTCGGCGACCGGCATCGAGTGCGGCACGATTTCCGAGTAGACCCGCGCCTCCCGGACGCGGCGGGCGATCAGCTGAGCGTATTGAGCGCCGAAGTCGACGACGAGAACGGGACGCGGGGTAGTCACCGGCCAAAGTTTACCGAGCGCGTTTTCGCCTGCTCAGACGCGCACCCCGCGAGCGGTGCCGGCGGCGTTCCCGGCCCGGTCGTCGGCCCGCGCCTGGATCGCGACCAGGCCCTTGGCGGTCGCCTTCCAGGAGAGGGTGTACGGCGCGGTGGTGTCGGTGGCGACCAGACGACCGGCCGCGTAGAACCGCACCCGGGCGACACCGTGCTGGTCGGCGGCGGCGACCGTGGCCGTGACGACGCCGCGGGTCACCTTCGGGGTGGCCGCGAAGACCACGGTCGGCGCGGTCTTGTCACCCGCGACCGGCAGGGCGTTGAGCGCGTTCAGGGCGTCGACCCGGCCGACCGCGCCGACCCGGGAGGCGACGAGCGCGGCCCGGACCGTGGCCGCCGACGGCGCCGGGTCGGTCGAGGCGAGCAGGCCGGCCAGACCGGCGGCGAACGGGGTCGCCGACGACGTGCCGCAGTACTGCTCGATCGCGCCGTTCAGCGCCTGCGACGGGTTGCAGCCGGGCGCGGTCACGTCGACCCAGCTGCCGTAGTTCGACCACGCGTAGCGGGTGCCGGTGCTGGTCTCGCCGCCGACCGCGACCACAGCCGGGATCGCGGCCGGGTAGTGCGCGACGCTCGACCCGTCGTTGCCGGCCGCGGCCAGCACCAGGGCACCCTTGCCGGTCGCGTAGGTCACCGCGTCGCGCAGCAGCTGGCTGTCGTCGGTGCCGCTCAGCGACAGGTTGACGATGGTCGCGCCGTGGTCGGCGGCGTACCGGATGCCCTCGGCGATGTCGGTGTAGCTGCCGCTGCCGTCCTTGCCGAGCACCTTGACCGGCAGGATCCGGCAGGCCCAGCAGACGCCGGCGATGCCGGTCCGGTTGTAGCCGTCGGCCGCGATGACCTCGGCGGCCATCGTGCCGTGGCCGCTGTCGTCGCGCGGGTCGTCGTCGTTGTTGACGAAGTCGTGGCCCGGCAGAACCCGCCCGGCCAGGTCGGGGGTGGCGGTCACGCCGGTGTCGACGACCGCGATCACGACGCGGTTCGCGCCGCGCACCGACGACCAGGCCTGGTTGACCCGGGTCTGCACGGCACCCCACTGGGTCTTGTAGCCGGGGTCGTCCGGGGTCAGCGCGGCCGCGTGGGCGACGTGGTCGGGCTCGACGTAGGCGACGTCCGGGTCGGCGGCGAGCGTGCGGGCGGCGTCGGCGACCCGGGACGCCGGCACGTCGACGGCGACGGCACCGGGGAGGGCCTCGGTGCGTACGGGATCAACGGCGGCCAGCGCCTTCCGGCCGTCGGCCGACGGCCGGAGACCGACGACGAGGGTCTCCGCGGCGGTGGCGGCATGAGCGGGGAGGGCCGGCGTCACGGCGATCGCCGCGAGGGCTCCCAAAACCAGTTCCCGTACGCGCATGTACCCGCTCCCCTGTTGTCCCGGCCTGCCCCCTCACCTTCGGATTCGACGGGTTGAGTCTTGGTGGGCGCGTGGTTGCGGATCTGGTGCCGCTGGAGAGGGTCATTTACTGTGCGGCCATGCGAACTTCGAAGTTGCGACGCTCGATCGGCGGAGCCCTGGTCATGGTGCTGCTGGCCACCGGGGCCGCGTGTTCGCACTCGAAGAAGCCGGCCGGGCACCCGGCCGCCGCGGCGCCGACCACCTCCGCCCCGGCCGCGCCGACCTCCCCGCCGCCGTCGCCCGGTGCCGACATCAAGGGCCCGCTCGACCTGCTGCTGCTCGGCGTCGACACCCGCGTGACGATCCCCGACTGGGAGCCGCACTCCGACGCGATCATGCTGCTGCACGTCGAGCCCGGCCTGAAGACGGCCTACCTCTATTCGCTCCCCCGCGACCTGCTGGTCAAGATGCCGGCGTTCGGCAAGGCCGGCTTCGGCGGCGGCACCTACAAGCTGACCGAGGCGATGAGCCGCGGGTCGCGGGTGCCCGGCTCGAAGACGGCGAACGTGCCGCAGGGCTACGAGCTGCTCACCAGGACCCTGAGCAACTACACCGGCATCAAGACGTTCCAGGCCGGCGCGATCCTCAACTTCGGCGGCCTGTCCGGCCTCGTCGACAAGCTCGGCGGCATCGACATGACGGTCGACGAGACGGTCAAGTCGCACCACCGCAAGCCGGACGGCTCACTGCGGCCGCTCAAGCCGGGCGGCGGCGACTACACCGGCCCGCAGGCGGTCTACAAGCCGGGCCGACACCACTTCATCGGCTGGCAGGCGATCGACTACGCGCGCCAGCGCTACGGCCTGCCCAACGGCGACTACGACCGGCAGCGGCACCAGCGCCAACTGGTCGAGGCGATCCTGGCCAAGGCGCGCACCCAGGGGCTGAACGGCGACGCCGGCAAGCTTCAGGGCATCATCTCGGCGCTCGGCAAGTCACTGGTCGACGTGGGCGGGCGCAGCCCCCTCGAATACGCGTACGCCCTGCGCGACCTGACCCCGGCCGGCATCACCCTGGTCGGCCTGCCCGGCACCGGGGTCGGCAGCGGCGGCGCCTACCGGGGCGAGGCGCTCCAGAGCGAGGGCAAGGCGTTTCTCAAAGCGGTCGCGCAGGACAAGGTCGCCGCGTTCCTGGCCGCCCACAAGAAGCTGGTCAACCACTAGGGGTGCGGCGGTTTGGTCTTGCCGTAGAGCCAGGCCTGGAAGAGCGGCTCGAGGTTCTTGCCGGACAGGCTCGAGGCGAGCGACTTCATCTCGGCGGTGGTGCCGTTGCCGTCACGATGGGTGCTGGTCCAGGTGGTGAGCAGCTTGCCGAACGCCTCGTCGCCCATCGCCTCGCGCAGCGCGTAGACGGTCATCGCCCCGCGCTGATAGACGGCGTCGCCGAACAGCCGGGACACCCCCGGGTCGCCGGGCGGATCACCCCAGTGGAACCCGTTGTAGGCCTGGTCGAACGACCCGGCCACGGTCGCGCCGCCCGAGTGCTCGGTCCACAGCCACTCGGCGTAGGTCGCGAAGCCCTCGTTGAGCCAGATGTCCTTCCAGCGTTCGAGCGCCACGCTGTCGCCGAACCATTGATGGGCCAGCTCGTGGGCGACCACGGTCGGGTCGGGGCCGTCGTTGAAGAACGACGAGGCGTACGCGGGCCGGGTCTGGGTCTCCAGCGCATAGCCGATCCGGCTGTCGTCGACGACGATCGCGCCGTAGGCGTCGAACGGATAGGGCCCGAACTTACCGGCCAGGAAGTCAGCGATCTCGCCGGTGCGGTCCACCGACCGGGCCGCGGGGCCGTCGGCCGGCAGCGAGTTCGCCACCGCGATCACCATCGGCTTCCCGTCGTGAGTGGACGTTTCGACCCGGTAGTTTCCGATCACGACGGTGGACAGGTAGCTGGCCATCGGCGAGGCCTCGGACCAGTTCCAGGTCGTCCAGCCGCCGCTGCTCGAGGGCGGACCGGCCACCCCGTTGCTGATCACCTTCAGGCCGTCCGGCACGGTCATCGCCAGCTTGAAGGTCGCCTTGTCGGCCGGATGGTCGTTCACCGGGTACCACGTGCTCGCCGACTGCGGCTGGCCCAGCGCGATCGCGCCGTCCGGCGTGCGCAGCCAGCCACCCCCGCCGATGTCGGGATCCCGCAATTGCGCCGGCTTCCCGCTGTACGCCACGACGACCGTCATCGCCCCGCCCCGGCGAATCCCGTCCGAGGGCGTCACCACCAGCTCGTCACCGTCCACATCGGACGTGGCGGGAAGGTTGTCGACCACCACCGACTGGACGCTCAGGTGAGCCAGATCCAGGTCGAAACGCCGCAGGTTCTCGGTCGCGGTCGCCGTGATCGTCGCCGTACCCTCCAGCTGCCCCGACTCGGGGTCGTACTTCAGGGCCAGGTCGTAGCCGGCCACGTCGTAGCCGCCGTTGCCGGCGGTCGGCAGATAGGCGTCGCCGATGCCCTTCGCCCCGTCGACAAACGTCAGCGGGTCACTCGGCTTGCTCGTGCAGCCGTCCATCGCGCCGGCGCCCAGAAGCACGGCGGCGGCCAGCACCGCGACCGGCCGCCTCTCTCGTCTCACGTCGCCCGGCCTCAGTGGTCGAGGACCAGGGCGACCTTCTGGAACTCCTTGACGTCGCGGTAGCCGCACTTGGCCATCGCCCGGCGCAGACCGCCGAACAGGTTGAGCTGGCCGTCGGCCCGGTTGGCCGGGCCGTACAGCAGTTCCTCGAGCGTGCCGTCGGGCTCGCCCGCGATGCAGAACCCGCCCCGGGGCAGCGACGGGTGGCTGGCCGACGAATGCCACCAGGCGCCACCGGCCGGCGCGCCCTCGGCCAGCGACAGCGGCTCGCCGAGCATGACCGCGTCGGCGCCGCAGCCGATCGCCTTGGCGATGTCGCCGCTGGTCGAGATGCCACCGTCGGCGATCAGGTGGACGTAGCGCCCGCCGGTCTCGTCAAGGTAGTCGCGGCGGGCGGCCGCCGCGTCGGCGATCGCGGTCGCCATCGGCACGCGGATGCCGAGCACGGTGTCGGTCGTCGACCACTCGTCGGCGCCGACCCCCACGATCACGCCGGCCGCGCCGGTACGCATGAGGTGCAGGGCCGTCTTGTAGTCCGTACACCCGCCGACGATGACCGGGAGGTCGAGGTCGGCGATGAACTCCTTGAGGTTGAGCGGCTCGTCGGTGACCGAGACGTGCTCGGCGCTGACCAGCGTGCCCTGGATGACCAGCAGGTCGATGCCGGCGTCCAGCACGACCGGGGCGAGTGCCAGCGTGTGCTGCGGCGACACCCGGACCGCGACGGTGATGCCGCCGTCCCGCATCGTCTTGACCCGCTCGGCGATCAGCTCGGGACGGATGGGTTCCGAGTAGACCTCCTGGAGACGCTTGGTCGCGTCGGCGTCCTCGTCGAGCGAGGCCAGCTCCTCCAGCACCTTGGTCGGGTCCTCGTACCGCGTCCAGAGGCCCTCGGCGTTGAGCACGCCCAGGCCGCCGAGGCGGCCCAGGGCGACGGCCGACTCCGGGCTCATGGTCGCGTCGGACGGGTGCGCGACGCACGGGATCTTGAACGGGTAGGCGTCGACCCGCCACTCGGTGGACACGTCGTCCACGTCGCGGGTCCGCCGGCTCGGCACGATGGCGATGTCGTCCAGGTGGTAACCGCGCTGGGCGGTCTTGCCGAGACCGATCTCCACGACGTCACGCATATTGCACTGCCTTTAGTCGATGTTGGGTGGTGGGCGGAGCGGTTGGATGGCTCTTGGCGTTCGCTATTCAGCGGGAGTGGTAATTGGGGGCCTCGACAGTCATCTGGATGTCGTGCGGGTGACTTTCCTTGAGGCCCGCAGCGGTAATCCTGATGAGCTGCCCACGCTCCTGCAAGTCGGGGACGGTCTCGGCACCGACGTAGCCCATTGCTGCCCGCAGGCCGCCGACCAGCTGGTGCGCCACCCGGGAAAGCGGACCGCGGTAGGGCACCTGACCCTCGACGCCCTCGGGGACGAGCTTGTCCTCGTTGACATCCTGCTGGAAATAACGGTCCTTCGAGTACGACTTGGCCTGACCGCGCGACTGCATCGCGCCGAGCGAGCCCATGCCCCGATAGGACTTGTATTGCTTGCCGTTGATGAAGATGAGGTCGCCGGGGCTCTCCTCGGAGCCGGCGAGCAGGCTGCCCAGCATCACCGAGTCGGCGCCGGCCACGATCGCCTTGGCGATGTCGCCGCTGTATTGAATGCCGCCGTCGGCGATCACCGGCACGCCGGCCGGGCGGCAGGCCCGGGACGCCTCCATGATCGCGGTGATCTGCGGGACGCCGACCCCGGCCACTACCCGCGTCGTGCAGATGGCGCCCGGACCGACACCCACCTTGACCGCGTCGGCACCGGCCTCGACCAGCGCCCGGGCCCCCGCGTACGTCGCGATGTTGCCACCCACGATGTCGATCGAGACGTCCTTCTTGAGCCGGGACACCATCTCGAGCACCGCCCGCTGGTGGCCGTGCGCGGTGTCCACGATCACGACGTCGACGCCGGCGTCGACCAGGGCCCGCGCCCGCTTGTAGGAATCGTCGCCGACCCCGACCGCCGCGGCCACCCGCAGCCGGCCCTGGGCGTCCTTGGTCGCGTTGGGGTATTGCTCGGACTTCACGAAGTCCTTCACCGTGATCAGCCCACGGAGGTGGCCGCCCTCGTCGACCAGCGGCAGCTTCTCCACCTTGTGCTGGGAGAGCAGCGCGAGCGCCTGGTCCTTGGTGACCCCGACCGGGGCGGTGATCAGCGGCATCTTGGTCATCACCTCGCGCACCTTGGCGCTGGTGTCGGTGACGAACCGCATGTCACGGTTGGTCACGATGCCGACCAGCACGCCCTGCGCGTCGACCACCGGCAGGCCCGAGATGCGGTAGCGCGCGCACATCTGGTCGACCTGCTGCAGCGTGTCGTCGGGGCTGCAGGTGATCGGGTTGGTGATCATGCCGGACTCGGACCGCTTCACCAGGTCGACCTGGGACGCCTGGTCTTCCAGGGAGAGGTTGCGGTGCAGCACGCCGATGCCGCCCTGACGGGCCATGGCGATCGCCATGCGGGCCTCGGTGACCGTGTCCATCGCGCTCGAGAGCAGTGGGATCGACAACTCGACATGGCGAGTCATCTGGGTGATCGTGTTGACCCGGCTGGGCACGACATCCGACTCGGCGGGTTGCAGCAGCACGTCGTCGAAGGTCAGGCCGAGCGGCACGGTGCGAGCCGACTCAGAACGGGCGGACTCAGTTTCCCCGAACTCACTTGGCACGGACTCACTTGGCACTGGGCATCCCTTACTGCAGAAAGACGGAGTGTTTATCCTACCCATCGCCCCGCTCCGGCCTCCCGTGGCGGACAGCGCGTGCGGGCCAGCGCACACCTGCCGAAGGTGGGTACGGTAAGGGGGTGCAAGAAGAGCCGATCGACCCGTTCAACGGCGACCCCGCCGACCCGGCCGCGGGACTCGACGACCTCTCCGAGGAAGACGAGACCGAACCGCTGACCGAGACGGAGCGACAGGACGTCCTTGAGGACCTCTCCGACCTGGAGATTTACCAGGCGTTGCTGAGTCCCGCGGGCATCCGTGGGCTCGTGATCGAGTGCGAGGACTGCCACGAGCCGCACTACTTCGATTGGGACCTGCTGCGCGGCAATCTGCGGCACCTGCTGTCCAGCGGGCGCCCCCGCGTGCATGAGCCGGCCTATGATCCCGACCCCGATCACTATGTGACGTGGGAATACGCCCGGGGCTACGCCGATGGCGTACACGACACCCTGGCCGAGGGCACCGAGGAAGAACCGAGCTGACATTGAAGAAGGGGGCCGAATGGCCCCCTTCTTCAATGTATTGAATTGATCAGGCGACCAGGCCGGCCCGGAAGCCCGCCGCGACCGCGTGCGCGCGGTCCCGGGCCCCGAGCTTTCGGAACAACCGGCGAGCGTGCGTCTTGACGGTGTCCTCCGAGACGAACAGTTCACGACCGATCTCGGCGTTGCTCTTGCCGTCGGCCATCCCCCGGAGCACCTGCAGTTCCCGCTCGGTGAGCGTGAGCCGCCGGCCGGCCGGGGCCGGATCGGCCACCCCGACCTGGGTTTCGTTGCCCGGCCAGGCCACCATCGGCCGGCCGGTGACCGGGTCGATCGGGGCGTCGCCGCGCTGCGCCGGGACCATCGGCGAGTTGGGCAGCATGGCCGGCACCGCGGCGGCGTTGGGCGAGCCCATCGGCATGCCGTTCTGATAGGCCTGGCGGGCGGCGGCCGAGTTGGTGTTGCGGGCGCCCCCGGCCACGGTGGCCGGCTGGGCGTTGGTGCCGTTGATCGGCATGCCCTGGGGGCGCACCGGGAGCAGCAGCAGGAGCAGTGCCTTGGCGACGACGCTGACCAGGTCGTGTTCGACGCCGCGGATCACACCGCGGGCGCCGGCGGCGACCGCGGCCGCGGCGACCCGCGGATCTTCGGCGCCGAAGAGCACGAGCTGCGCCTGCGGGGCGCGGGCAAGCACACGCCGGGTGAACCCGACGCTGTCGGGACGGGTCACGGCAGTATCGGCCAGAACGACCTCGGCCGGCCGTTCAGCCAGTCGGATCATGGCCTCGGTCTCGCTGACCGCGGTCCGGACGACGCCGGTCATGCCGAGCCGGGCCGCGGTGGACGCGACGGTCTGGGCCGCCAGCGGGGTACGGACGCACACGAGGACGGTACGCACAGTGATCCTCCTTCTCTCTCAGAGGAGATCACGCGAGGGCCGCAGCATTACGCGCTTTAGATGGAAAAAATGGGAAAGATCGGTATGAGTTGCTTGCCCGATGTCATGCGGTTGTCGAAGACATCGAGATGTTGCGTGTGAGCCGGGGATCACCGGGGTAACACCGCGGCAGGCCTGAGCAAGGCCCCTCATGACGACACACCGCGGTGCCGCGCGGGAGGAGGGTGTTTCATGTCGAATGTTCGCAGACTGCCCGGGCCCATCGCCGATCTGTGGGACTGGCAGCGCCTCGGCATCTGCCGGGGGCGCGACAGTGCCCAGTTCTTCCACCCCGACGGCGAGCGCGGGTCGTCCCGCAACCGCCGCGAGGCCAAGGCCAAATCGATGTGCGCCGCCTGCCCGGTTCGGGCGGAGTGCGCCGCGCACGCCCTGGCGGTCCGCGAGCCGTACGGGGTCTGGGGAGGTTTCAGCGAAGCGGAGCGGCTGCGGCTGCTCGCCGTCGGCTGGGAGGACCTCGCCGACCGTTCTCACGGACGTGTTGACCTTGCGCGGCTGGAAGCTCGTCTCGGCCGGCCCCACAAATCGGCCGTTCCGGCGCAGAGGCAGGCACCGGCCGCCTGACGCCGGCCATCGCGCGGCATCACCACACAGCTGACGACACGGTCCCCGTCCGGGGGTCGTGTCGAGTTGTACCGCGGTTCTTCAACAACCGCATCGGCTGACATGCAAGCCACCGTATGAGCGACTTGCGTAATCCCGACGGACCGCTAGTGCGGCCTTCAACTAATCGACCTGGACCTGGATGGTGTGCCATCCGCTGGCCCCGTTGGGCGCCGGATCGGCCGGTTCACTGGTCTGGGTTTCTCCCGTCGCGTCGGTCGCCCGAACTCGCACAGTGTGCTTGCCGGAGGTGGCCGGCCACGGATAGCTCCACTCCCGCCAGGTGTCGCTGGACACCGTCGCGGCCAGGGTCGCCGGCTGCCAGGGACCGTCGTCGACCTGCACCTCGACCTTGCTGACCCCCCGGTGCTGGGCCCACGCCACCCCGGCCACCGCCACCGTGCCGGCCTTGCGCTTGGAGCCGTCGCGAGGCGTGTCGATGCGCGACTCGGTCTTGATCGGCGCCTGCTGCGACCAGCCGCGCGGCACCCAGTAGGCGTCGAAGTCGGAGAACCGGGACAGCTCGATCTCGGTGATCCACTTGCAGGCGCTGACGTAGCCGTACAGGCCGGGAACCACCATCCGCACCGGGAAGCCGTGGTCGATCGGCAGCGGCTGCCCGTTCATGCCGACCGAGAGCAGCGCGTCCCGCCCGTCCATCAGCACCGAGGTCGGCGACCCGCAGGTCCAGCCGTCGACCGACCGCTGGATCACCTGGTCGGCGCCGGGCAGCACCCCGGCCTCCTCGAGCAGCGCCTTGATCGGCGTGCCGAGCCAGAGCGCGTTGCCCACCAGATCCCCGCCCACCTCATTGGAGACGCAGGTCAGCGTCACGTACCGCTCGATCATCGGCCGTTGCAGCAGCTGCTCCCAGGTGATCGTGATCGGGTTGCGGACCATCCCGTGGATGGTCAGCGACCAGTTCGAAGGGTCGACCTGCGGCGGGTAGAGCGCGGTGTCGATCCGGTAGAAGTCACCGTTCGGCACGACGTAGGGCGAGGCGCCGGGCACCTGCACCCCCGCCGGCAGCGTCGGCGCGGGCTCCCTCGGCACGGGCAGCCGGATCGCGTTCCGCGCCTCGGTCACCGCCTGGCGCGAGGTCAGGAACCGGCCGGCCAGGCCGCTGGCCACGGCCACGCCGGCCGCGATTCCCAGGGCTTTGAGGAACCGGCGGCGGCTTTCCAGGACGTACGCGTAATCGCGCCCGCCGGCGCCGTTGCGCGAGCCGTTACTCCGGCCGCTGTTGTTGCCGCCGCTGTTGTTGCCGCCGCTCTTGTCCGCGCCCGTTTTGTCCGCGCCCGTTTTGTCCTCGTTGCCGGCCCCCGCAGACCTCCCCCGCCCCGGTACTGGGTGGGGACGAGTAGAGCGGTCGGGTACGACAATTTTCGCCTCGCTGTCCACAGCTGCGCCGCCCACCGCCACGCTGTCCACAGCGAGCACGGCCACCGGCTCCGGCTCGGCGGCGTCCTCGGCCACGCCGAGCAGATAGCGCAGCACCGGAACGGCCAGCCCCGTCCCGACCAGCGACGGCAGGGCGGCCAGCGCCGACGCGTCGTGCCGGGTCATCGCGGCCACGACGCCGACCAGCCCGAACACGGCGACCCCGACCAGCGCCACCCGCCAGTGCCGCCGCGCGACCACGCCGACGCCGAACGCGTACGCCGCCAGCAGAAGAGCCGTGCCGGTGATCAGGGCGGTCTTGTCGTGCACCCCGAAGACCTGCACACCGAAGTCCTTGACCGGCCCGGGAACGTTGTCGACGACCACCCCGCCCACCGCGAGCAACGGCGCCGACAGCGGCCCGGTCAGAACCGCCACGATCTCGGCCACGCCGAGGGCCACCGCCGCGGCCGCCACTCCGGCGAACCCGGCGCGCAGGGAAGATTTCACGTCCCCATCGTCCCGCGCCCCGGCGTCATCGACGACGGCCGCAAGCACCTCGTAAGAAAGCTCGCAGCTAACTAATCACCGGCCGCGCCCCGGGGCGAGGCTCCGGAGTGCGGTGGCGAGGGGCCCGGGGGCCTTGCCGGGCCGGGGAATGTGCTGCGGGTCGCGGGCGGGCAACGAGACCCGGAGGTGCGGTGGCACGTGGGCGTCCAGCCACGGGATCGCGGCCGGTAGGTCCCGGTAGAGCGTCGGCTCGACCCGCATCGCGAGGCCGTCGTTGCCGAAGAGCTGACGGCCGCCGTCCGGCCAGCACAGCATCATCGCGCACTCGGCGAAACGGACGGTCACGGCCACGTCCTCGTCGGTGATGCTGACCCCTTCGCCGCCCAGGATCGTGCTGCGGGTGGGCCGCTCCCGCGAGGCGTACGACCGACCGGTGACCGCGCGCCCGGAGGCCTCCGGCTCGGGGGCATAGCCGGCCCAGTCGGCGACGTGATCCCCGGGCGCCATCAGCAGTCCGTCCGCGTACGCGGCCGCCGCCACCCGCGCGACGTCGGCGCGGCTGATCGCGCGGTCTCGGCGACGGCCTCCGCCGGTTCGCGTACGGGGCGACCGGCGAGCAGTCCGAGCGCCTGCCCCCGCAGCAGGCCGCCCCGTTCCGCGGCCTCTTCCAGCGCGGCAACCCGCTGATTGATCACGGCGGTGACGTCGGCCGGGTCGATCCGGCCGATCCGCATCGCGGCCAGCACGTCGATCAGGCCGCCGAGCACCGCGCCCTGCTTGTCGGGCAGCGAGTCGGCCACGGCGGTGATCAGGGCGGTGCCGTTGTCACGCGGGTCGTAGTCGGTCTCCACGACGTAGGACAGGCCGCCCTGCTGGCGCAGCGACCGGAACATGACCCGTTTGAGCACATCGGCGAAGACTTCGGCCGCGGGCTCCTGGCGTACGGTCGCGTCCCAGACCACCGCCCCGGCCGTACCGGAAAAGGCGGCGCCGGAAAAGAACGCCGGCCGGACCGGCAGGATCGACGACGGCGCCGGCGCCGGCCGGCGCCCGCCGTCCCGAAGGGTGAGTCTCAGCCCGGCCGGCATCGCCGGACCGGACACCCAGAGCACCGCGTTCTGCCGCGTGAAGTAGTAGGCGGCCCAGGCGTGCAGGTCTTCGGCGGTGATCCCGGCGAGGCCCCACTCCGGGAATCCGCTCAGGCCGTAGTCGCGAGCGCCGTGGCGCCGCACCGACATCGGTTCGTTCGCCCGGTGCCCCCGGGAGGACGCCTCGGTACGCAGGATCTCCTTCTCGGCCGGAAGCCGGTCCAGTGGCGGCGCGGCCAGTGAGGCGCAGACGCCGGCGAGGAAGGCCACGATGTCCTCCGGCGAGCCCTGCGTGTGGAAGTAGGTGCGCTCCAGCCCGGTCGTGCCGTTGTAGTGATAGTCGGCCATCCCCGCCGAGTGCAGCGCCAGATGTTCGAGCAGGTGGGTGATACCGCTTTTGGGCAGCGTCTCGTCGGCGATCCCGACCCGGAAGCCGAGCCCGGCGCGCATCGGGCCGCTGGCCCGGGTGAACAGCGCGGGCACTCCGTCGACGTCGAACCGGGTGATCATCGAGGTCCTCCCGCGGCGGCGTGGGCCCGCCGGCGACGGTCGCGAACGACGGCGGCCACGTCCGCGCCGAGATACTCCCAGGGCCGGACCGAGGCCAGGGAACCCAGCAGCGAGAACGTCCGCGCTGCCGCCTGCTCGTCGCCGGCCTGGCTGAACGCCATCGCGAACGCGCTGGCCGCGTGCACCCAGCCGGCCGGTCGCCGAAAGTCCGGATTCCAGATCGAGTGATGCGCCGCGTAATGCAACTCGTCGCGCGCCGGGCCGAAGTAGGCCTGCCGTTGGACGTACGCCATGTCGATGCTGTGCTCGAGGTGAGCTTCGGCGACCAGTGCACCGGCAAGCGACCCGGGAGGCGAGGCCAGCATCTCCTCGCGGGCCCAGGCGTGCAGCTTCTCCCAGGTGCCCGCCCATTTCGGGCACATCAGCTGCAGGAACTGCGACTGCCCGAGGTAGTTGTGGGGGTCGGACGCCCGCAGCCGGTCGTACCGCCGCCTGCCCTCGGCCGGCCCGAGCTCCAGTCCCCGCGACGAGGTGATCCGCGCGACCCAGACCGCCGGCTCCTCCGGGTGACGTGCCGTAGCTTCGAGCAGCACGTGTTCGGCCCTGGTCAGCCACGCGCGAAAGGCAACGAACTGTTCGCGGCTGACGTGCCTGGCCCGCGCCCGGGTGCGGATCCGCCAGCCGACCTCGATCAGGTGCGTGCCGAGCAGGGCGGCGGCGAGCGCGTCGTCGGGGTCGTCCGCGAGCACCCGCAGCAGGAGATCCTCCAGGCCCGGCAGGTCGCTGCCCTCCCGCACCAGCAGGCACCGGGCGTCAGCGGGAGCGCTTTCGATCACCGATCGGGTCGCGGCCCAGTCGCGCCGGGCGAGGGTGGCCCGCAACTCGCCGACCTGCGGATAGGCCGCGGCGGGATCGAACAGGACGTCAGCGGCGGCGAGCATGGCGCGGAGCATAAAGGATCTTGAGCAGGCGGAATGGTCAGAACTTTTCAGCCGAGCAGGGGATCCTCGAGGAGGTGTTCGAAGGCGAGCTCGGCCGCGCCGATCAGGGCCGCGTCGGGGCCGAGCTCGGGCGTACGCAGGCGGATGTGCTCGCGGCACGCCGGCAGCGCGATCGCGTTGAGCCGGCTGCGGATCTGCGCGGCGGCGACCAGGTAGATGTCGCGCAGCGTCCCCCCGAAGATCACCGCCTCCGGGTTGAAGATGTTGACCAGGTTGCCGACGCCGAAGCCGATCCACTCGCCGACCTGCCGCACCGCGAACTGGGCCTGACTGTCCCCGCGCATCGCCGCCTCGACCACGTCGAGCACCGCGTCGCGGCCGCTCTGGTCGGCCCGCCCGGCGTACTTGAGCAGCGCCGCCTCGCCGATCTCGGTCTCCCAGCAGCCGCGCGACCCGCAGCTGCACTCCCGCCCGTACGGGTTGACGACCATGTGGCCGACCTCCCCGCCGTACCCTCCGTGGCCGGAGACCCGGCGGCCGTCGGCGATGATGCCGCCCCCGACCCCGACGTCGCCGTAGAGGTAGATGACGTTGTCGCAGCCGACCGCCGCTCCCCGGGCGTGCTCGACCAGCGCCGAGACGTCGGCGTGGTTGGCCACCGTGAGCGGGCCGAGGTCGCCCAGTTCGGTACGCAGCGCGGCGCCCACCGGCTCCTCGACCCAGCCGATCGTCGGCGCCAGGCGAACGACGCCGTCGGCCCGCCGCACCATGCCGGCGACCGCCACGCCGGTGCCGACGTAGCGACTGTCGTCGGGCGCGTCCCGGCGCAACTCGTGGACGAACTCGGCCAACGGCTCCACCGCGTCGAGCACCTGCATGCCGCGGGGCCGGTCGGTCTCCCGGCGGTCGAGGATCCGGCCGCCGAGTCCGACCCGGGCCGCGCGCAGCCGGTCGACCTCGATGCTCAGCGCGTACGCGAACACTTTGGACGACTCGGGCCGGACGACCAGTGACGGTCGCCCGGCCCGGCCGGTTTCGCGTGGTGTCGCCTCGCTGACCAGCCCGGCGGTGGTCAGCTCGGCGGTCAGGGCTCCGATGGTGCTCCGGTTGAGCCCGAGCCGGGTGGTGAGTTCCGCCCGCGACGTCGCCCCGTGCACGTGCACGTAGCGCAGCAGCGTCCCGAGGTTGTGCCGGCGAATCTCCTCCTGGCTGGGGCCGGCCCGCATCAGCGTGCCGCCCCCACACCCGGGTTGGAGTTGTTCATCGGTTGCCGGTGGCAGCCGCCCTGCGGCGCGACAGTGCGTCGACGCTGGCCGCGACCAGGAGGATGATGCCGGTGACCACGTACCGCACGCCGTCCGAGAACTCGAGCAGGATCATGCCGTTGTTGATCACGGCGATCACGAAGCCACCGACGACCGCGTGGACGATCTTGCCCTTGCCGCCGAAGAGGCTGGTGCCACCGATGACCGCCGCGGCCACCGCGTAGAGCAGGACGTTGGAGCCACCGGTGTTCGGGTCGACCGAGGCCGCCCGGCTGACCTGGATGATGCCGCCGACCGCCGCCATGAACGAGCAGAGCACGAAGACCGAGATGCGGATCCGGTCGACCGGAATACCGGCGCGGCGAGCCGCCTCGGTGTTGCCACCGACCGCGTAGATGTGGCGGCCGTAGGAGGTGCGGCCGAGGATGAACGTCCACAACACATAGAAGAACCCGATGATCGGCACGACGATCGGCACGCCCTTGAGCGAGTTGATCGCCGGGTTGATCGCGCGCTCCTGGGTCAGCAGGAGGGTGAAGACGATCGTCACGACGGTGAGGCCGACGATCCGCATGGCGATGATGCCCCACGGGTCGGAGACCAGGCCGCGCGAGAGCCGGCTGCGGGCGTTGTTGAGCTGCACCCCCGCGAACGCGATGATGATCACCGCGGCGAGGACCCAGCTCCAGGTCACCGACAGGTTGTTGTTGTTCAGCGCGACCGTGAACTTGTCCCGCACCGAGATGTTGGTGCCGCCCTTGACCAGCAGCAGCAGGACACCCTGGAAGCCGAGGAAGCCGGCCAGCGTCACGACGAAGGAGGGGATGCCGACCTTCGCGACCAGGAAACCGAGCAGGAAACCGATCAGCAGGCCGGTGACCAGGGCCGCCGGGATCGCCACGTACCAGGACATGCCGTGGTTGGTCAGCAGCACGGCCATCACCGCGCCGGCCACACCACTGGCGTAACCGGCCGACAGGTCGATCTCGCCCAGCAGCAGGACGAAGACCAGGCCCATGGCGATGAAGATGCCCGACGCGCCCTGGTTGAACAGGTTCGCGATGTTCAGGGTGCTGGTGAACGTGTCGGTGGTGACGCCGAAGATGACGCAGAGCAGGACCAGGCCGAGAACGGCCGGGAGGCTGCCCAGGTCACCGCCGCGGACGCGGCCGAAGTAGTCGCGGATGTGGCTCTGGACGGTCGGCTTGACGACCTTGAGGCCACCCACGGTGGTCGTCGTGGTTGCGGTGCTCACTGCTCGCCTCCGGGCGTGATGTCGATGGCCGCCTCGGCCGGCTTCTCCGGGGGCAGGCCGATGTTGCCGCTGCGCCCGGCGGTGATCAGCTCGACGATCTGGGAGTGAGTCACGTCCGTGGTCTTGACCTGGGCCGCCATTCGGCCGAGGTAGAGCGCGGCGATGCGGTCGGAGACCGCGAAGACGTCGTTCATGTTGTGCGAGATCAGCGCCACGCCGAGACCGTTGTCGGCGAGCCGGCGGACCAGCTCGAGGACCTGGGCGGTCTGGGCGACACCGAGGGCGGCGGTCGGCTCGTCGAGGATGACGACCCGCGAGTTCCAGAGGACGGCCTTGGCGATCGCCACGGTCTGCCGCTGGCCACCGGAGAGGCTGGCCACCAGCTGGCGCAGCGACTTCACCGTGCGGACCGAGAGGCTGGCCAGGGTGTCACCGGCCATCTGCTCCATCGTCGGCTCGTCGAGGACGATGCCTCGGGTCTTCTCCCGGCCGAGGAACATGTTCTGGACGATGTCCAGGTTGTCGCACAGGGCGAGGTCCTGGTAGACGACCTCGATGCCCAACGCGGCCGCGTCGCGCGGGGTGTGGATGGCCACCGGGTTGCCGTCGAAGCTAACCGTGCCCGAGTCGATGCTGTAGATACCGCTGATGCACTTGACCAGCGTCGACTTGCCGGCGCCGTTGTCGCCGACGAGAGCGGTGACCTCGCCGGGATAGACGCTCAGGGCGACGTCGTGCAGAACCTGCACGGGACCGAAACTCTTGTCGATCCCGCGAAGCTCCAGAAGGGGTGTCGCGGCCACGGATGGATCTCCTTCGCTAAGTGACCGGGGTCGTCGTCGTGGCTCCGCCACAGGCGAGAAGGGGGGTGGTGCCGACCCAACTCCGGCGCCGCCCACACCCGTTGGGCGTGAGCGGCGCCGTTGTCAGCCGTGTTTCGGGACTAGCCCGTCACTGGAGGTCAGCTGATGCCCGCGTCCGTGCAGGCCTTGGCCAGAGCCGCCGTGCAGATGGCGTCCTTGGTGACGAAGCCGTCCGCGATGACGTCCTTGACGTTCGCCTTGGTGATCGCCTCGGGGTCCAGCAGGACCGACGGGATGGTCGCCTTGCTCTGCGGGTCGGTGGTGGTGCCGGTCGCCGTGGTCGGCTTCTGGCCCTTGGCCAGCGAGATCGCCAGCCCGGAGGCCGCGTCGGCCTCCTTCTTGATCGCCTTGTAGACCGTCATGCACTGGTCGCCGGAAAGGATGTTCTGCAGACCCTGGACGGTCGCGTCCTGGCCGGTCACCGGGACCTGGCCGTTCAGGTGCTGCTTCTTGAGGATCTCGATGACCGCGTTGCCGAGACCGTCGTTGGCGGCCAGCACACCCTTGATCTTGTTGTTCTGGGTCAGCATCTGCTCGAAGTAGGTGCCGCCGGTGGCGTTGTCCCAGTCCGGAACCGAGCGGTTCGGGCCCTTGACCAGGGTGCCGTCGGTGTACAGCGGGTTGAGGACGCCGTCGTAACCCTGGGCGAACAGGGTCGCGTTGTTGTCGGTGGGCGAGCCGTTGAGCTCGGCGACGACCGGCTTGGTGTAGTTCTTGGCCTTCAGGCAGTCGACGAGGCCCTGGCCCTGGAGCTGGCCGACCTTCACGTTGTCGAACGACACGTAGTAGTTCGCGCCGCCGCCGAGGGTCAGGCGGTCGTAGTCGATCGTGGCGATACCCGCCTGCTTGGCCTTGGCGAGAACGGCCGCGCCGGTGCCGGAGTCCAGGTTCACGGTGATGAGGACCTTGACGCCCTCGGAGATCATGCTGTCCGCGATGGTCTGGAACTGCTGCTTGTCACCCTGCGCGTTCTGCATGTCGTACGACACGCCGGCCGCGTCGAACGCCGCCTTCAGGTACTTCGGGTCGTCCGTGCCCCACCGCTGCGAGCTCTTGGTGTCGGGCAGGATGATGCCGACCTGCTTGCCGCCCGCCTTCGTGCCGCTACCGCTGCCGGTGTCGTCGCTCTTGTCCTTGCCACAGGCGGCCATGCCACCGGTGGCCAGCAAGCCGACCGCGGCAAGGGCGAACAATCCCTTACGCATTCCTTGTGTCCTTTCGGGTAAATCCGGGCCTTCGATCGGATTCGATGTTGTGCGCTGCCGGGAGTGTCACTCCCCGTGCCGCGGTTCAGATCACGAGCTAGTTTGTTGTGCCCGGCAACGTATTCCTGTCGCCGCCCGTCGCACAAGCCGTGTTGCCGGGCGAACTCGTAACCGGGCATAACAATCCGGCAACACGGCCGTGATGCGGGGAATCCGACTCGATCTTCAGCCCGAAACCGGTCCCGGACATTCGCTGGTGGTGGGCCACATTGTGACGCTAAGTCACTTGCGTGCCCGTTCTCGGCCGATCTCAGGAGAAAGATCCTCTCGGCGCGTAACGTTGTCGTAACGGCGGATGCATCGACTGCGTGGATCGCCCCTTATGTCCGGATCGCGGCGGTAACGGCCTCGGTCAGCCGAATCAGGTCGCCGGGCGCGAGCCCCACCTGGAGGCCACGGCGGCCGGCCGAGACATACATCCTGGTCAGTGCCGTGGCCGAGTCGTCGATGACGGTCGGCAATCGTTTGCGTTGCCCGAGCGGGCTGATGCCACCCCGCACATAGCCACTACTGCGCTCGGCGGCCGCCCGATCGGCCAGCGCGGCCCGCTTGCCGCCCGCCGCCTGAGCCAGCGCCTTGAGGTCGAGCTCGCCGGTGACCGGCACGACCGCGACCACCAGTGCCCCGTCGACCTCGGCGACCAGCGTCTTGAAGACCTGCTCGGGCGCGATCCCGAGGGCCTCGGCCACGAGCGCCCCGTAGTTGGGCGCGTCGGGGGACACCTCGTACGGATGGAGGGTGTGCTCGACCCGTTGCGCGGTCAGGAGCACGGTCGCCGGGGTGCCGGCCGCGGCTTTCTTCGCCATGGGCGAACGCTACTACCGGCGATGATCGCCGCGCCTGCCCGTTTTCCCGTCGTTATCTGCCCCTCGGCGCCACTGTTTCTATAGAGGTCGACACAGAATGACGGTCGGGGCGCCGGCCACCCGGGTCAGCACGAGCGACGCGGCGGCCGGGCCGGACAACTTGAGATCGCGTCTCAGCTTCTCCGGCTCCAGCGCCGAACCCCGCTTACGGATCTCCAACCGGCCCACCCCGCGCTCCCGCAGCAGGGCCCGCAACCGCTTGAGCGAGAACGGCAGCACGTCGGTCACGGCCAGGCGCCGGGCGTACGGGGTGTCGACCGGCTCGTCGGTGTAGACGTAGGCGATCGAGGGGTCGGCGAGGCGGCCACCGACGGTAGCGGCGAACTCGGCGACCAGATGCGCCCGCACCACGGCCGGGTCGGGGTCGTACAGGAAGGCGCCGGGCGGGCCGACCGGAGCCGCCTCGATCCCCGAGCCGGTGAGCTCGGCCCCCGACGGCAGCAGAACCGCCCGGCGCGGCACCGAGGCCAGCGGGCCGCACCAGAACGCGGCCTCGACCAGATCCCCGTCGACGCTCACCCACTCCCCCTCGGCACCCGGCGGCAGCAGGTCGTGGTCGATGCCGGGGGCCAGCTTGAGCACCGTGCGGGGAACCCGGTCGGCCAGCGCGGCCACGAAATCCCACGGCGGCGAATAGGAGCGTGGGTCGAAGACGCGGCCGCGGCCCGCCCGGCGACGGGCCGGGTCGGCGAAGACCGCATCGAAGCCGGCCAGGTCGACGGTCGTCGCGTCGGCGCATTCGACCGTGATCAGATCGGCCAGTCCCGACTCGGCGACGTTCGCCGCGGCCAGGGCCGCGGTTTGTGGATCGGCCTCCACGGCGTACACCGAAAGCCCGGCGCGGGCCGCCGCCAGCGCGTCGGAGCCCAGCCCGCATCCCAGATCGGCCAGGCTCTTGACCCCGGCCGCCGCGAGGCGCGCCGCCCGCCGGTCCGCGACGACCGCCCGGGTCGCCTGCTCGAGGCCGGCGCGGGTGAAGAACATCCGCCCGGCCGCCGCGCCGAACTTCGCCACCGCCCGGCGGCGCAACTCGACCTGGGTCAGGGCCGCCGCCGCCAGATCCGGCGCGACCCCACGGGCCCGCACCGACGCCGCCGCGGCGAGCGGATCGAGGTCGGCGACCTCGCCCGCCAGGGCCAGCGCGTTCACCCCTTCGGGGGTTCGCAGGAGAGTGGTCAAGTCATCGGTCACGCAGGCATTCTCCTCGGCATGACGACATTGGCACTCTGGTTGACGGAGTGCTAGTTCCGGCATAACCTCGCGATTAGCACTCTCAACATGAGGGTGCCAGCCACCCGCCTTCCGGCGGGAGGTTAGGCACCAGGCGGACCGGCACCCGCGACGACGGCCCCGCCCGGTGGCATGAGGCATCAGTTCGGCCAGAACTGGCCGGCGAAACCTGTACCCAGGAGGGTATGCCCGTGACTACCGCGACCAAGGTTGCGATCAAGCCGCTCGAGGACCGCATCGTGGTCCAGGCGAACGAGGCTGAGACCACCACGGCGTCGGGCATCGTGATCCCCGACACCGCCAAGGAGAAGCCGCAGGAGGGCACCGTCCTCGCCGTCGGCCCCGGCCGGATCGACGACAAGGGCAACCGCGTGCCGATCGACGTCAAGGTCGGCGACACGGTCCTCTACTCGAAGTACGGCGGCACCGAGGTCAAGTACGCAGGCGAGGAGTACCTGGTGCTCTCCGCCCGCGACGTCCTCGCGGTCATCGAGAAGTGACCTACTGACAGTGCTGACCGCCCTGGCCCACATCGTGGGGTCAGGGCGGTGGTGCGTGAAGGGACCAATACATGGCGAAGATTCTCAGCTTCTCTGACAGTGCCCGGCACCTGCTGGAGCACGGCGTCAACACGCTCGCCGACACGGTCAAGGTCACCCTCGGCCCGCGCGGCCGCAACGTCGTCCTCGACAAGAAGTTCGGCGCGCCCACGATCACCAACGACGGCGTCACCATCGCCAAGGAGATCGAGCTCACCGACCCGTACGAGAACCTCGGCGCCCAGCTGGTCAAGGAGGTGGCGACGAAGACCAACGACGTCGCCGGCGACGGGACCACCACGGCGACCGTGCTCGCCCAGGCGCTGGTCCGCGAGGGCCTGCGCAACGTCACCGCGGGTGCCAACCCGATCGGCCTCAAGCGCGGCATGGACCAGGCGTCCGAGGTCGTCTCCAAGGCGCTGCTGGCCAAGGCCGTCGAGGTCGCCGACCACAAGGCGATCGCCAACGTCGCCACCATCTCGGCCCAGGACGCCACCATCGGCGAGCTGATCGCCGAGGCCATGGACCGGGTCGGCCGCGACGGTGTCATCACCGTCGAGGAGGGCTCGGCGATGGCGACCGAGCTCGAGGTCACCGAGGGTCTGCAGTTCGACAAGGGCTTCATCTCGCCCAACTTCGTCACCGACGCGGAGTCGCAGGAGTCCGTCCTCGAGGACGCGTACATCCTGATCACCACGCAGAAGATCTCCAGCATCGAGGAGCTCCTCCCGCTGCTGGAGAAGGTTCTGCAGGAGAGCAAGCCGCTCCTGATCATCGCCGAGGACGTCGAGGGCCAGGCCCTGTCGACCCTGGTGGTCAACGCGATCCGCAAGACCATCAAGGTCGCCGCGGTGAAGGCTCCCGGCTTCGGCGACCGCCGCAAGGCGATGCTGCAGGACATGGCGATCGCGACCGGCGGCGAGCTGATCGCGCCCGAGCTCGGCTACAAGCTCGACCAGGTCACCCTCGACATGCTGGGCCACGCCCGGCGCATCGTGGTCGACAAGGAGAACACGACCATCGTCGACGGCGGTGGCCGCTCGTCCGAGGTCGCCGACCGGGTCTCGCAGATCCGCAAGGAGATCGAGGCGTCCGACTCCGACTGGGACCGGGAGAAGCTCTCGGAGCGGCTGGCCAAGCTCTCCGGCGGCATCGCGGTCATCAAGGTCGGCGCCGCGACCGAGGTCGAGATGAAGGAGCGCAAGCACCGCATCGAGGACGCCATCGCGGCGACCAAGGCGGCGGTCGAGGAAGGCACCGTCCCCGGTGGCGGCGCCGCGCTCGCCCAGATCGTCTCGGAGCTCGACGGTGACCTCGGCCTGACCGGCGAAGAGGCGATCGGCGTCGGCATCGTCCGCAAGGCGCTGGTCGAGCCGCTCCGCTGGATCGCCCAGAACGCGGGCCACGACGGCTACGTCGTGGTCGGCAAGGTCGCCGAGCTCGGCTGGGGCCACGGCCTCAACGCCGCGACCGACGAATACGTCGACCTCGCGGCCGCCGGCATCATCGACCCGGTCAAGGTCACCCGCAACGCGGTGTCCAACGCCGTCTCGATCGCCGGCCTGCTGCTCACCACGGAAAGCCTCGTGGTCGAAAAGCCGGCCGAGCCGGAGCCGGCCGGCGCGGACGGACACGGGCACAGCCACGGTGGCCACGGCCACCAGCACGGCCCGGGCTTCTGATCCGCCGCAACGACGAAAAGGCGCGCTCCGCGAGGGGCGCGCCTTTTCGTATGGAGCGTTACAGTGCGGCCGTGGAAATGCGGGCGTCGGACGCGGACCGGCAGCGGACGGTGGCCGCCCTGGAGCAGCACACCGGGGCCGGCCGGCTGACGCTCGACGAGTTCGCAGAGCGGGCGCGACTCGCGCACGACGCCCGTACGCTCGAAGACCTCGCCGCCGTCGTGCGTGACCTGCCCGCCGAGGCCCCGCCGGAGGAGCGGCCCCGCCGCGACCTCCTGGCGCTGTTCGCGATCGCCGCCGTGACCCTGGTCCTGCTGGCGATCTTCATCGCGGTGACGCGCTAGCGGTCGACCGGGCTGAAATCCCAGACGTGGGGCGCCCGCGCGGTCAGCTTCGGCGGCGGGGCGGGCAGGTTTTCCGGGGTGTTGCGCCACTTCGTGATGACCACGATGCGGTTGTCGGTCGACGAATAGACCTCGCTGGACACGTGCTGCGGCAGCACCTCGAGCCGGGGCACCGCCACGTCGCACACCCAGGACAGCAGCTCGTCGAAGCCGCTGCCGAGGGCTCGCACTTCCCACATCCGCGCGATCATGGTTGGTTCCTATCCCGCCACGCTGACCGCGGTCAATGACATCGCGGAATCGGCAGGCAGATCGAGACGACTGGGTGCGACGCCGGCCGCGACGAGGTGCGAGCCGAGGGCCGCCACCATCGCGCCGTTGTCGGTGCACAACTGGGGCCGGGGCACGCGAACCTCGATGCCGTGCTTCCCGGCGCGCTCCGACGCGAGCACGCGCAGCCGCGAGTTGGCCGCGACTCCCCCGCCGATCAGCAGCGTCCTCACCCCGTTGGCCAGGCACGCGTCGATCGCCTTGGCGGTCAGCACGTCGCAGACCGCCTCCTGGAAGCTGGCCGACACGTCGGCCACCGGCACCGGCTCGCCGTCGCGCTCGCGGGCCTCGACCCAGCGGGCGACCGCGGTCTTGAGCCCCGAGAACGAGAAATCGAAACGGTGGGCGGCCTGGTCACGGGCCGCGGTGAGACCCCGGGGAAACGCGATCGACCGCCGGTCACCCTCGGTTGCCGTACGGTCGATGACCGGCCCGCCCGGGAAGCCGAGTCCGAGCAGCCGCGCCACCTTGTCGAACGCCTCGCCCGCCGCGTCGTCGATCGTCGCGCCGAGCGGTGTGACCCCGGCGGTCAGGTCGTCGACCAGCAGCAGCGACGAGTGTCCACCGGAGACCAGCATCGCGATCGCCGGCTCGGGCAGCGGCCCGTGTTCCAGGGTGTCGACGGCGACGTGGGCGGCCAGGTGGTTGACGCCGTAGATCGGCTTGTCGGCGGCGAGCGCGTACCCCTTGGCCGCGGCGACGCCGACCAGCAGCGCCCCGGCCAGCCCGGGCCCCGCGGTGACCGCGATCGCGTCGATGTCGGCCAGGGTGACCCGGGCGTCGGCGAGGGCCCGCCGCATGGTCGGGACGATCGCCTCCAGGTGTGCCCGGCTGGCGATCTCGGGCACCACCCCGCCGAAGCGGGCGTGCTGGTCCACACTGGACGCCAGCGCGTCGGCCAGCAGCGTGTGCCCGCGCACGATGCCGACACCGGTCTCGTCGCAGGAGGTCTCGATCCCCAGAACGAGGGGTTCATCACGCATTGCGCATCATCACCAGAGCGTCCGTGTTGCTGGGTTGGTAGTAGCCGCGCCGGATCCCGACCGGCTCGAAATCGTATCGGGCGTAGAGGTGCTGGGCGGGTGCGTTGTTGACCGCCACCTCGAGCAGCGTCTTCTTGATGTCCTGTCCGGCCGCCTCGGCGAGCAGCGCCTCCAGCAGATCGCGCCCGATGCCCCGGCGCTGGGCGGTGTCCTTGACCGCGATGTTCTGCACCCACGCCTCGTCGCCCGTCACCGCGAGTCCGGCGTAACCGACCACTTCGGACTCGTCGGTGGCCACGATGTAGAAGTTGCGCTGCGCGAGCTCGTTCCAGAACATCGCGCTCGACCACTTCTCCTCGCCGAACAGGTCTTCCTCCAGCGGCATCACCTCGGCGATGTGCCACCAGCGGAAACGCTCGATCCGCATCAGGTCAGCACCGGCTTGCGGGCGGACGGCTCGACCGCGTCGGGCCGTCGCAGGTAGAGAGGGGTCAGCGGCTCGCCGGGCGCGGACCCGCGGATGCGCGGTGCCGCGAGCGCCACCAGGGCGGCGCCGGGCGGATAGAGAAGGTGCTCCTCGACCGGCACGGCGAAGATCTCGCCGTATTTCAGGGCGCCCTCGCCGGCCGCCCGGTCGACGAGCCCGGTGAGATGGGCGGCGTCGAAGCCGGGCAGGTCGTCGTGCGCCCGCTTGATGCGCATGATCGCGGCCGCCGCCTCTTCCGCGGCGGCGTGCGCGAGGGCGGCCGCCTGACGGGCGCCGTCATTGCCGGAAAGCGCCTCGGCCGCCTCGACGACCTCGCTCTCCCCGATCTCGGCCGCGACGTGCACGGCGATCGCTCGCGCGATCGACGTCGCCACGTCGGCCGGCTTGGCGACGTCGGGCCCGATCACCCGCTCGCCGTCCAGGTAGGTCGCGTAGTAGACCTCGCGGCGCCGCGCGTCGGTCGCGACCAGCACCCGCCCCGGACCGGAGGCCCGCCCGAGCGCGTCGAGCGAGCACACGCCGTATGTCGGAATGCTCAGCGCCTGGCCGATGCTCGCCGCGGTGGCCAGGCCGACCCGCAGCCCGGTGAACGGGCCCGGGCCCAGCCCGGCCACGATCGCCCCGAGCTCGGACGGCCCCACCCCGGCCTCGGCCAGCGTGGCCGCGATCTCGGGGGCGAGCTTCTCGCCGTGCGCCCGCGCGTCGACCGTGCGCCGCTCGGCCACCCCCTTGATTCCCTCGGAGGTGACCTCGACCAGCGCGGCCGTCGAGGCCGGCGTAGAAGTGTCCAGAGCTAGAACGAGCACGCGACGACCCTAACTCGCGGCGGTCAGGTCCCAGTCGATGACCGGGCGACCGCCCGCGGCCAGCGCCTGGTTGGCCGCGCTGAACGGCCGGGCGCCGCGGAACCCCTTCGGGTTCATCGGGCTCGGGTGGCCGGCCTCGAGGATCACGTGCTTCGGGTTGGTGATCAGCTCGACCTTCTTGCGGGCGTACGACCCCCAGAGCAGGAACACCACCCGCTCGTCCAGGGCGTTGAGCGCCTTGATCGTCGCGTCGGTGAACGTCTCCCAGCCCTTGCCGCCGTGCGACGCGGCGGACGCGGCCCGCACGGTCAGCACCGCGTTGAGCAGCAGCACGCCCTGCCGGGCCCAGCCGGTGAGGTTGCCCGACTTGGGCACCTCGACGCCGATGTCCTCGGCCATCTCCTTGAAGACGTTGCGCAGCGACGGCGGGATGCGTACGCCGTCCCGGACGCTGAAGCTGAGCCCGTGCGCCTGGCCCGGCCCGTGGTAGGGGTCCTGACCGAGGATCAGCACCCGGGTGTCGGCCGGGGTGCACAGTCGGTAGGCCGCGAACAGGTCCTCGATCGGGGGATAGATCGTGTGCTCCGCGTACTCCCGGGCCACGAAGGCACCGAGCGCCGCGGTGGCCTCGGCGTCGAGGAACGGCGCGAGTTCGGCCCGCCACTCGTCCGGCAGCAGGTCAGGCAGGTTCACATTGTCTCCAGTCGGTGCAGGCGGGACGCCCAGTCGCCGCCGTGGGCCAGTAGTTCGATCACGCGTGTTTCGTCATCATCCGGGCGGTCGATGCGCACCTCGAGGTATTCCTCGTTGAGCCGCTCGACCATCCCGGCGCCCCACTCGACCACGGTCACCGCCTCGTCGGCCGAGGCGTCCAGGTCGAGGTCGTCGATCTCGCCGCGCGGGTCGGGCCGGTCGCCCAGGCGATAGGCGTCGGCGTGCACCAGCGGCACCGGCCCCCGGTGCACCCGGGCGATCACGAAGGTCGGCGAGGTGATCGGCCCCTGCACGCCGAGACCGGCCCCGATGCCCTGCACCAGCGCGGTCTTGCCGGCGCCGAGCGGGCCGGTCAGCACGACCAGGTCGCCCGGGCGCAGGACCGCCGCCAGCCGGCGCCCGAACGCCTTGGTGTCCTCGACGGTCGGCAGCTTCACGAGATCTTCTCCAGAAACGGGATGAGAACCGCGTTGACCTCGTCGGACTTCTCCAGCATCACCACGTGGCCGCTGTTTTCGATCTTGACGAGCTCGGCCTCGGGCAGGTGCTTGAGGATCGCCTCGGAATGCACGACCGGGGTCAGATAGTCCCTGGTGCCGACGATCACCAGCACCGGAACGCCGCGCAGCGCCGACAGCGCCGGTGCCCGGTCATGGTCGTAGAGCGTGCGCAGATATCGGGTGAGCGTCTCGACCGAGGTCTTGGAGTTCATGCTCTCGACGAACGTCACCAGCGACGGGCTGGGCTTGGCGTCGCCGAAGCCGTAGCGCCGGGTCAGCAGCCAGGCCAGATCGCTCGAGGCGAGCCGGGCCCGGTCGATGGTGCCGCCACCGAGGTGGGCCGCACGGCCCCAGAGCGGGAAGAACGGCGCGCTGGCCCGGGCGACCAGGGTCGGGATGCCCAGCTTGGTCTTGTCGACGAGGCCGGCCGAGGTGGACATCAGCACCACGCCCGTGACGCGCTTGCCGAACCACTCGGGATATTGCTCGGCGAACGCCATGATCGTCATGCCGCCCATCGAGTGCCCGACCAGGATGATGTGGCCGTCGGGAACCGTCGCGTCGAGCACCGCGGCCAGCGACTTGCCGAGCGCCGCGATGTCGTAGTCGCCGGACTTCAGCTTGCTCGACCGGCCGTGCCCCGGCTGGTCGTAGAAGACCAGCCGGTGGTCGCCCCGCTCGGCGAGCGCCTGGCGCTGGAAATAGAACGTGCCCATGTCGAGCGCCAGCCCGTGCACGAAGACGATCGTCGGTTTGCCGTGGCCTTTCTCCGCCGCGGGCTCGACCACCTCGACGTGCAGCTCGGTGCCGTCGGCCGCGGTGACCGTCAGTTCCTCGTCGAACGGCTGCTCGCCGAACGGCTCGTCGACGTGCGGATCGCCGGGGGCGTTGAGCGACTTGCGGACCAGCACCCGCTCGACGGCGAACGCGGTGGCCAGCCCGGCCGCGACCACGCCGACCGCGGCACCCGCGATGCCGACCTGCTTGGCCCGGCGCCGAGAAAAAGAGGGCGGGCTCACCGGGTCACTTCCACTGGGGGCACCCCGGCCGTTCCGTCGTAGACCCGGGGCACCCGGGTGCTCCCGAACCGGGTCACGATCTCGTAGTTGATCGTGCCGATGGCGTCGGCCCAGTCGGTCGCGGTGGGGCCGCCGTCGTCGCCCGGCCCGAACAGCGTCGCGATGTCGCCCGCCACCACCGGGTCGTCGCCGACGTCGACCATGATCTGGTCCATGCAGACCCGGCCGGCGATCGTGCGCCGCCCGCCGCCCAGCTGCACCGGGCCGATATTGCTGCCGTGCCGGGGAACGCCGTCGGCATAGCCCAGCGGCACCAGGGCCAGTGTCGTCTCGCGCTCGGTCACATAGGTGTGGCCGTAGGAGACGCCCTGCCCGGCCGGCACCCGCTTGGTCAGAGCGACCCGGGCCCGCGCCGTCATCGCCGGCCGCAGCCCGAACGTCTCGCCCGGCACCGGCGACAGACCGTAGACCGCCACGCCGGGGCGGACCAGGTCATAGTGCGTGTCGGGGCGGGTCAGCGTGGCCGCCGAGTTGGCCAGATGCCGGTAGGGCGGGGTGACGCCGAGCCGCTCGGCCACCGCCAGCGCCTCGTCGAACGCGGCCAGCTGGCGATCGGTCGTCTCATGACCCGGCACGTCGGCGTGGACCAGGTGGCTCCAGACGCCGATGACCTCGATGTGGCCGTCGGCCTGGGCCTTCGCCGCGGCCTCGACCAGGACCGGCCACCCGGCCGCGGTCGCACCCCCGCGCGCCAGGCCAGTGTCGATCTTGAGGTGCACCCGGGCCGTGCGCCCGACCCGGCCGGCCGCCCGCACCAGGTCGTCGAGCAGCTCGACTGTGCCCGCGCTCAGGTCGAGACCGGCCTCGACCCCCTGGTGCAGCGGCAGGCCGGGCGAGAGCAGCCAGGCCATGACCGGCACCTCGAGGCCGGCCTTGCGCAGCACCAGACCCTCGGCGAGCGTCGCGACACCCAGCCAGGTCGCCCCGCCGGCCAGCGCGGCCCGGGCCGACGGAACCATGCCGTGGCCGTAGCCGTCGCCCTTCACCACCGCCATGACCTCGGCGGTCGTGCCGGCGCGCAGCACCTCGACGTTGTGTCGGATTGCGTCCAGATCGACCCGGACCTCGGCCTGCCACATGAACGCCAGCCTACTGATGGGGTCTGACAGTTGCTCAAGCAAGCAGGTCGGCCAGCACCGGCCGCAACGCGCCGGCCACGTGCGGGGATGTCACCGGGCCGTCGGCGGCGGCCCGCCGGCCGGCCAGCCCGTGCACATAGGCCGCCGCGATCGCCGCCCGGTCGGCGGCCAGGCCACCGGCCAGCAGCGAGCCGAGCAGCCCGGCCAGCACGTCGCCGCTGCCCGCGGTGGCCAGCACCGAACTGCCGGTCGCATTGACCCACACCTCGCCGGCCGGGGTGGCCACGATCGTGCGGTCACCCTTGAGCAGGACCACGCCGTTGATCCAGGCGGCGAGCTTGCAGGCCGCGCCGACCCGGTCGGGCCCGGGCGCCTCGCCGGCCAGCCGCCGGAACTCGCCGTCGTGCGGGGTGATCACCAGCGGGGCGTCCCGCCGGCGCAGATCCTCCGCGTGCTGCCCGTCGACCAGCATCGTGATCGCGTCGGCGTCGAGCACGACCGGCACCGAGGTCGCCAGCACGCTGCGCAGGGCGGTGCGGGACTCGTCGCCGGTGCCGAGACCGGAGCCGCACACCCAGGCCTGCACCCGGCCCGCGTCGGCGACCTTGCCCACGGCGACGACGGACGGGTGGGCGCGAACGACGTCCTGGTCGGCGCTCCCCGCGTACCGGATCATGCCGGTGGGGCCGGCGAGGGCCCCGCCGACCGAGAGGATCGCCGCGCCGGGATAGGTCGCCGAGCCGGTCGCGATGCCGACCACACCCCGGCTGTATTTGTCGGAGTACGGGCCGGTCCGAGGCCACCAGCCGGCGATGTCGCCGGCGTCGGGCACCCGCAGCGCCGGGTCGCCCCGCAGCACCGGCCCGAGCCCGATGTCGATCAGCTCGACCTGGCCGCAGCGCGCCGCCGCCGGCCCGACCACGTGGGCCGCCTTGAGGCAGCCGAAAGTGACCGTGACATCGGCGGTGACCGCCTCGCCGGGCACGTCGCCGGTGTCGACCGCGACCCCGCTCGGCACGTCGACCGCGACCACCGGCGGGCGCTCGCCGTCGCGGCCGCGCAGACCGGACAGCCCGGCCACCAACGTGATCGCGGGCTCGCGGAGACCGCCGGTCGCCCCGATGCCGACGATGCCGTCGAGCACCAGATCGGCCCGGCGCGGCAGCTCGTCGACGGTGAAGCCGCCGGCCTGCCGGAGCGCGGCCAGCCCGGCCAGGTGGACCCGATCGGGCTTGAGCAGCAGCGCGCGCACCTGGGCGCCGCGGCGGGCCAGCGCGGCACCGGCATAGAGCGCGTCGCCGCCGTTGTCACCGCTGCCGATCAGCAGCAGCACGCGGGCGCCGTAGACCCCGCCGGAGTCCTCCAGCAGCAGCACGCAGCGCCGGGCCAGGCCGGCGGCGGCCCGCTGCATGAGCGCCCCCTCGGGCAGCTTGGACTTGAGCTCGCGCTCGGCCGACCGGACGTCCGAAACCCGCCACGCCTGCCGCATGTCTCCTCCTCAGGACTCCGCTACCACCATCGCGGAGGCGATGCCCCCGTCGTGGGAGAGGGACAGGTGCCACCGCTTGACGCCACGGTCGGCGGCGACCGCGGCGACCGTACCGGAAACCGTCAACCACGGGCGCCCGTCGGGATCGGACACGACCTCGCAGTCGTGCCAGCGCATGCCGGCGGGCGCGCCCAGGGCCTTGGCCACCGCCTCCTTGGCGGCGAAACGCGCGGCCAGCGACTCGCCCGAGCGGGGGTTGCCCGAGACGGTCACCCGCTCGTCCTCGGTGAAGAGCCGGACGGCGAGCAGGGGCGTGCGCTCCAGGGCACGGGCGAATCGGTCCACCAGGACCACGTCGATGCCGACAGCCACGATCACGGACCAACCCTATCGGTCCGGCACGGCGCAAGGCCTGTGCACAACTTCCGTACGCGGCCGCCCCGTCCACAACCGCATCCGCCGGGCCGTCCCCGCCTCCTAACCTCCACGCATCCCGTTCCCACCCGCCTGGAGCTGCCGATGAATCCCGATCTCGAGGTCGACACCGACGACCTGCACCGCATCGTCTCCGCGCTGTCCGGCACCGCGTCCCGGGTGACCGGCGCGGCCGCCCACGCCCCGGCACCCACCCCGTCCCCGCGCTGGGCGACCGTCGACGCGGCCACCCACGCCGCCGACGCCGCCCGCACCGAGCTCACCCGGCTCGACGCCGACCTGGCCGAGACCGCCCGCCAGATCACCGCTGCCGCCGCGTCCTACGAGGCCGCCGACGCCCGTGCCGCCGCCCGCCTGCGCCGGGCCCGATGACCGCCGAAGCCGTCTACCTTCGCCTCCGCGCCACCGATCCGCGCCACTGGCACGCCCTCGCCGCCGCCTGGCGGCAATGGGCCACGCTGGCCGGTCACCTGGCGGCCGAGCTGCCACCCCTGCTCGCCCGGTTCGCCGCCGCCTGGTCGGGCACCGCGGCCCGGGCGGCGGCCGACCGCCTCGGCCGGCTGCGCCGCGGCCTGGCCGTGTTCCGGGTGCTCTGCTGGCAGGCCGACCAGGCGATCAGCGAGTTCGCATCGGCCCTCGACCGCGCCCGGGCGCTGCTGTCCCGCGCATCGGCGGCCGCCGCCCGGGGTGGTCTGGCGATCGCCGACGACGGTTCGGTGCGCGGCGGCCCGTCCGCCGCCGTGTCGCCCGATTTGTCGGCGTCGCTGGCGGTCGCCGCGCGAGCCGACGAGGCCGCGACGGCTCGGCTCCGCGCGGCCCCCGACCGATCGCCGACCCTCGAACGGCCGGCCTGCACCGCCGGGCCGGCCGAGGTTCGGCGCTGGTGGGCCGGTCTGGGTGTGGGTGAGCAGCGCCGGCTCCTCGCGACCGAACCGGGCTGGCTGGCCCCGCTCGACGGCATCCCGGCCGCCGACCGCGATGTGGCCAATCGCCTGCTGCTCGACGACCGCCGCGCCGAGGTGTCGCCGGCCGGCCTCGCCACGCTGACCGCCCGGCTTGCCTCCGACGACGGGCCCCGCGCCTACCTGCTGCGGCTCGACACCACCGGGGAGGGCCGGGTGGTGGTCGCGCTCGGCGATCCCGACCAGGCCGACAACGTGCTCACCCACGTGCCGGGCATGACCTCCGACCTGGCCTCCTTCGACGGCGAGCTGACCCGGGCGTCGGGGGTGGCCACCCGCGCGACCGACGTCGGCCCGGCCGCCTCGACCAGCGCCGTGCTGTGGCTCGACTACGACGCACCCGACTTCGTCGACGAGGCCGCGAGCGCCCGCCAGGCCGACGCGGCCGCCCCGGCGCTGAACCGCTTCCAGGAGGGCTTACGCAGCACCCACCAGGGCGCGACCGCCCACCGGACGGTCGTCGGCCACAGCTACGGCTCGCTGGTCGTCGGGAAGGCAGCCGCCGCTCACGACGGCCTGGCCGCCGACGACGTGGTCTTCGTGGGTTCCCCGGGCGTGGGTGTCGACTCGGCCGCCCAGCTCCATGTCGCGCCGGGCCACGTCTGGTCGTCGACCTCGCGCAGCGACGTCATCCAATACGCCGCGGTCTCCCCGCACGGCCTGGCCGACGAACTGACCCGGGCCGGCTTCGGCGTCGTCACCCCGGAGCGGCACCTGTGGTTCGGCGAGAACCCGAGCGACCCGTCGTTCGGCGCTCGCGTCTTCGCCAGCCAGCCCGGCGGAGGCCACCTCGGCTACTGGGACCAGGGCAGCCAGTCCCTCAACGCCCTGGCCGCGATCACCTCGGGCCGCATTCCATGAACGCACCCCGGGGATAACGCCTGAAAAACGCCCACTGCGGCCCCGTCTCGGCGAAACGATGCGAGACGGGGCCGCGGTCAAATCGGAGACAGACCGGTCTGCCTACTCCACCGTGACCGACTTGGCGAGGTTGCGGGGCTGGTCGACGTCGAGCCCGCGAGCCGCCGCGATCTCGCAGGCCAGAATCTGCAGCGGCACCGTCGTCATCAGCGGCGCCAGCAGCGTCGGGGTCTGGGGAACCGTGATCAGGTGGTCGGCGAAGGCCTTCACCCCGTCGTCCCCCTCCTCGGCGATCACGATCGTGCGGGCACCGCGGGCGCGCACCTCCTGGATGTTCGACACCACCTTGTCGCGCATCACGCCCCGGCCGGCCGGCGACGGCACCACGCAGACCACCGGGGTGCCCTCGTCGATCAGCGCGATCGGCCCGTGCTTGAGCTCGCCCGCCGCGAAGCCCTCGGCGTGCATGTAGGCGAGCTCCTTCAGCTTCAGCGCGCCCTCGAGAGCCACCGGATAGCCCACGTGCCGTCCGATGAAGAGCACGGTCGAAGCCGTCTTGAGGTCGCGGGCCAGGGCGCGTACGTCCTCCATCGAACCGAGAAGCGCGCGCAGGTTGTCGGGGGTGTCGCTCAGCCGGGAGACGACGGCCGCGACCTCGTCGGCGTACATGACGCCGCGGATCTGGGCCAGGTGCAGGCCGATCAGGTAGCAGGCGACCAGCTGGGTCAGGAACGCCTTGGTCGACGCGACCGCGATCTCCGGCCCGCCGTGGGTGTAGAGCACGGCGTCGGACTCGCGCGGGATCGTCGAGCCGTTGGTGTTGCAGATCGCCAGCACCCGGGCCTTCTGCTCCTTGGCGTGCCGCAGTGCCATCAGCGTGTCCATGGTCTCGCCGGACTGGCTGATCGTGATGACCAGCGTCGAGCGGTCGAGGATCGGGTCGCGGTAGCGGAACTCGCTGGCCAGCTCGACCTCGCACGGGATGCGCACCCAGTGCTCGATGGCGTACTTGGCGACCATGCCCGCGTTGTACGACGTACCGCAGGCGATGATGAAGATCTTGTCGATGTCGCGCAGGTCCTGGTCGGTCAGGCGCACCTCGTCGAGCACGATCTCGCCGCGGTCGGAGAGCCGGCCGAGCAGCGTGTCGGCGATCGCCTGCGGCTGCTCGGCGATCTCCTTGAGCATGAAGTAGTCGTAGCCGCCCTTTTCGGCCGCCGACGCGTCCCAGTCGATGTGGAACTCTTTGCCGGTCGCGGCCTGGCCGTCGAAGTCGGTGATCTCGATGCCGGCCGGCGTGATCAGCACGACCTGGTCCTGTCCGAGCTCGATCGCCTCGCGGGTGTGCTCGATGAACGCCGACACGTCGCTGGCCAGGAAGTTCTCCCCGTTGCCGCGGCCGACCACGAGCGGCGAGTTGCGCCGGGCGGCGACCACCGCGTCGGGCACGTCGACGTCGATCGCGAGCAGCGTGAAGGCGCCTTCGAGACGGCGTACGGTCCGGCGCATCGCCTCGGCGAGCAGGGCGGGCCCGGTGAGATCGGAGCGCAGCAGGCGCATCTCCGCCGCGAGCAGGTGGGCCGCGCATTCGGTGTCGGTGTCGCTGGCGAACTCGACGCCGGTCGCCTCGAGCTCGGCGCGCAGGCGGGCGAAGTTCTCGATGATGCCGTTGTGGATGACCGAGACCCGGCCGTCGGCCGACAGGTGCGGGTGGGCGTTGCGGTCGGTCGGGCCGCCGTGGGTGGCCCACCGGGTGTGCCCGATCGCCGTCCGGCCGGCCGCGATCTCGTCGCCGGACCGCTCGGTCAGCGCCTTTTCGAGGTTGGCGAGCTTGCCGGCCCGTTTCTCGGTCAGGAGCTTTCCGGTGTCGATGACCGCGACTCCGGCCGAGTCGTATCCGCGGTATTCGAGGCGGCGAAGGCCGTCGAGAACGATGCTGAGAGCCGGGCGTCCCCCGACGTAGCCCACGATTCCACACATGCGGGGCAGCGTAGCGGACTTTCAATCATCCGTCATGCGCGAGAGACACCCTTTCGAGCATGAGCTTTGATCGAAACCGCCGCTTCGGTCGAAATGCCCCAAGGGGGACGAAGCCGAAACTGGCGGCTTTGGCGTACCGTCGTCAATTGCATCCGCGGCCCGACTGGGAGTGAAGTTGAGCGACAGCCCGCAGCCCGACGGCACCCAGAACCCGAGCTACCTCCCAGGCGCGGCCCCGATCCCGCCGCCGCCGCAGCAAGAGCCGCCGCTCAGCTACGCGCCTCCCGGCTACACGCCCGACTACGGCGCGGGCTACCAATATCCGCCCCCACCGCCGTACGCCCCGCCGCCGCGCAAGAGCAACGCCCCGCTGATCGCCGTCGTGATCGCGGTCGCGCTGCTGCTCTGCGGCGGCGTCGGCACCGCGGGCCTCCTGATCGCGCACACCGTCAAGGCCAAGGCCCACGAGGCGGTCAAGCCGCTGACCGACCCGACCCTGCCCGACCTTCCCGGCCTGCCCGACGGCGGCTTCCCGACCGATCTGCCGACCGACACCGGCAAGCAGATCCAGGTCACCTACGAGGTGACCGGCGACGGCCCGGCCCAGATCATCTACCTGCCGAAACTGGGCGAGGATCCGGTCCGGGACGACGACGTGAAGCTGCCGTGGCGGTTCAACGCCACGATGGAGACGCCGACGCTGGTCTCGGTCATCGCGATACGCACCGGCAGCGAGGACGGCTCGGTCACCTGTCGCGCGCTGGTCGACGGCAAAGAGGTCAAGAAGACCACCTCCGGCAAGAACGGCTTCGCCACCGCCGCCTGCACCTACTTCGCCTTCGACTGAGCAGGGGACCAGGGAAGATGATGACGACCGACCCACTGGTCGAACGCATGCGCGCGTTCGGCACCACGATCTTCACCGAGATGTCGGCGCTCGCCGTCCGCACCGGTTCGATCAACCTCGGACAGGGGTTCCCCGACACCGACGGGCCGCCGGAGATGCTCGAGGCGGCCGTGGCGGCCCTGCGCGGCGGCGCCAACCAATACCCGCCGCTCCCCGGCATCCCCGCCCTGCGAGCCGCGATCACCGCCCACGACCAGCGCTTCTGGGGCCTGACCCGAGATGCCGACTCCGAGGTCGTGGTGACCGCGGGCGCGACCGAGGCGGTGGCGGCCGCGATCATGGGTCTCTGCGAGGCCGGTGACGAGGTCGTGTGTTTCGAGCCCTACTACGACTCGTACGCGGCCTCGGTCACCCTCGCCGGCGCCGTGCGACGGCCCGTCACCCTCCGCCCGGGCCCCGACGGCGTCTACCGGTTCGACGAGGGTGAGTTGCGGCGGGCCTTCGGCCCACGCACCCGGCTGGTGCTGCTCAACTCACCCCACAACCCGACCGGCAAGGTCTTCACCCGCGAGGAACTCACGCTTATCGCGTCCCTCTGCCAGGAGTACGACACGTACGCCCTGACCGACGAGGTCTACGAGCACCTGGTCTTCACCGACGCCGCCGAACCGCACGTGCCGCTGGCGAGCCTGCCCGGCATGGCCGAGCGCACGCTGCGCATCTCGTCGGCCGGCAAGACGTTCTCGTGCACCGGCTGGAAGGTCGGCTGGGCGACCGGCCCGGCGCCGCTGGTCTCGGCCGTGCAGCGGGTCAAGCAGTTCCTGACCTTCGTCAGCGCGTCGCCGCTGCAGCCCGCGGTGGCCGTCGCCCTGGGCCTTCCGGACAGCTACTTCACCGGCTTCCGCGACGGCCTGCAGGCTCGCCGCGACCGCCTGGTGGCCGGGCTGTCCGAGGCCGGGTTCGAGGTGCTCCCCTCGTCGGGCACCTACTTCGTCACCGTCGACATCCGCGCTCTCAGCCCGAAGAGCGGCGCGGAGTTCTGCCGGGAGCTGCCGGAGCGCTGCGGGGTCGTGGCCGTCCCGACCGAGGTCTTCTACGACCATCAGGAGGAGGGCCGCCACCTGATCCGCTTCGCCTTCTGCAAGCGCGAAGAGATCATCGACGAGGCGGCCCAGCGCCTGCGGAAACTGTCTCGTTAGGCGGCCGGGCTGGCCGCCGCGACCTCGGCCGCGATCCGCTCGGCCACCGCGCGGGCCTGCTCCTCGGTCTCCGCCTCGACCATCACGCGCACGAGCGGCTCGGTGCCGGAGGGGCGCAGGAGCACCCGGCCGGTCTCGCCGAGCTCGTTCTCGGCCAGCGCGACCGCGGCCTGCACGGTCGGTGCGGCCGCGCCCGCGTCCCGGTCGCCGACCTTCACGTTGATCAGCACCTGGGGCAGCTTGTGCACCACGGAGGCCAGGTCGGCCAGCGACTTGCCGGACGACGCCAGCTGGGCCATCAGGTGCAGACCGGTCAGTACGCCGTCGCCGGTGGTCGCGAACGCCGGCATCACGACGTGGCCGCTCTGCTCGCCGCCCAGCGCCAGGTCGCCCGCGGTCAGCGCCTCGAGGACGTACCGGTCGCCGACCTTGGTCTCCAGCAGCTTGATGCCGGACTGCTTCATGGCGATCCGCAGGCCGAGGTTGCTCATCACGGTCGCGACCAGCGTGGTGTCGGTCAGCGTGCCGGCGTCGCGCATGGCCAGCGCCAGGATCGCCATGATCTGGTCGCCGTCGACGACGTCACCCGATGCGGTGACGGCCAGGCAGCGGTCGGCGTCGCCGTCGTGGGCGAGCCCGAGGTCGGCCCCCTCGCGTACGACCGCCGCCTGCACCTTCTCGAGGTGCGTCGAACCGCAGTCGTCGTTGATGTTGAGTCCGTCCGGGTCGGCGTGGATGGCGATGACCTCGGCCCCCGCCTCCTCGTACGCCGTCGGCCCGACCTCGCTGGCCGCCCCGTTGGCGCAGTCGACCACGACCTTGATCCCGTCGAGCCGGTTCGGCACCGAGCCGACCAGGTGCTTGATGTAGTGCTCGGCCCCGTCGAGCAGGTCGTGCACGCGACCGATCCCGGCCCCGGTGGGCCGCCCGACCAGCCCGTGCCCGTCCTCGATGGCCTTCTCGATCCGCGTCTCCAGCTCGTCCGGCAGCTTCAGCCCGCCGGCCGCGAACAGCTTGATCCCGTTGTCCGGCATCGGGTTGTGCGAGGCGGAGAGCATCACGCCGAGGTCGGCGTTGGTCTGGGCGACCAGGAACGCCACCGCGGGCGTGGGCAGCACTCCGACCCGGACGACGTTGGCGCCGGCGCTGGTGAGCCCCGCGACCACGGCCGCCTCGAGCATCTCGCCGCTGGCCCGCGGGTCGCGTCCGACGATCGCCAGCGGCGGGTGGCTGCCGTCGCTCTCGACCAGGACCCGGGCGGCCGCTACCGCCACGGCCAGCGCCAGCTCCGGGGTCAGATCGCCGTTCGCGAGTCCGCGTACGCCGTCGGTGCCGAACAGTCGGCCCATGGAGGCTTCCTTTCACAGAGCAATTGCGGTGGGAGGAGGCAGATCTTTGCTGTGCGCAGGGTCGGGAAGCCAAAACGGCCGGTGCCGTCCCCCACAAAACAGGGGACGATACCGGCCGTCGGTCAGACGCGGCGCAAAATCAGCGCTTCGAGTACTGCGGAGCCTTACGGGCCTTCTTGAGGCCGTACTTCTTGCTCTCCTTGACGCGGGCGTCGCGGGTGAGGAAGCCGGCCTTCTTCAGCGCGGGGCGGTCGTCGGGCTCGTTGGTGATGAGCGCGCGGGCGATGCCGAGGCGCAGCGCACCGGCCTGGCCGGTGATGCCGCCGCCGTGCAGGTTGGCGAGCACGTCGAACTGCTCGGCCTTCTCGGTGATGGTCAGCGGCTCGCGGATGAGCTGCTGGTGCACCTTGCTCGGGAAGTACGCCTCGAGGTCGCGGCCGTTGCACGTGATCTTGCCGGTGCCGGGCACGAGCCGCACCCGGACGATGGCCTCCTTGCGGCGGCCGACGGTCTGGATGGGACGGTCACCGGGACGGGGGGCGCGGACCGGGGCCGGCGCGGGCGTCTCGACGACGACGACCGTCTCTGCGGGCTCTTCGACGGTCTCGACGGCCTCGGGCTCGATGATGTCGGTCATGCTGCTGCCTTCTCCCGCGCTCACTGCGCGACCTGGGTGATTTCGAACGGCTGGGGCTGCTGCGCCGCGTGCGGGTGCTCGGCGCCCGGGTAGACCTTCAGCTTCTTGATGATCTGCCGCGCGAGCTTGTTGTGCGGGAGCATGCCCTTGACGGCCAGCTCGATCGCCTTCTCGGGGTGCTTCGTCAGCAGGTCCTCGTAGCGGACCTGCTTGAGACCGCCCGGGTAGCCGGAGTGGCGGTAGGCGATCTTGGTCTGCCGCTTGTTGCCGGTCAGCGCCACCTTGCCCGCGTTGATGATCACCACGTAGTCGCCGGTGTCGACGTGCGGGGCGAAGGTCGGCTTGTGCTTGCCGCGCAGAAGAGTGGCGGTGTGGGTAGCCAGGCGGCCCAGAACGACGTCAGAAGCGTCGATAATGTGCCACTGACGCTCGATCTCACCCGGCTTCGGGCTGTACGTACGCACAGAATTACCTTGTCTCGTTCGTCGGTCTGGGGTCGCGTGCTAGTCGCGTCGGAGCGCGACAAGAGCGCCTGCCGCACAACAGCAGGCAACAATACCCGCCCGCGCGGCGCCCGGTCAAAAAGGGCGTGTCAAACGGTGGCAGCTCGATAGAGCCTCCATAGAGAGTACCCCGAGCGCGGGACACGCCCGACAGCGGGAGCCGGAGACACCTCTTAGCAGGCTCGAAACATACGGGACGCCGGGTGGAAATCCCCCAGCGGCACAGTTCCGGCATGGTCGTTCGTGCGATTGCCGATGTGATGCGCCCCGGGCGAGCTAGCCCAGGCGTGCACCGGCGACGCACTATTGAGAAGCCACCGTCAGGGTTGAGGACGGACCTGATGGTGACCGCCGGGTCGGCTTGCCGATCCGGCGAGGAGAAGTCGCGGTGTGCGCCGGCCGGAGGTATGGCGGAGAACGCAGGCGTGACATGGGAGCGGGTCGACGCTGAGGACGGCGGACTCCGAGCGTGCCCTTCGGTGGACCGGACGGCCACGCCGCGACTTCTCGAACACCGATGACCGACCGGACGGGTGGCGCCCGTCGCGCGGTCATCACGGCGGCCGGGCTCCGTGAGCCGGCGACCTCGCTCTCCGGCTACACCGTGGGCGTGACCTCCGACCGCCGGCGCGACGAACTGGCCGGGCTCCTCGAGAGCCGCGGCGCCCGCGTGGTGGTGGCCCCCGCGCTGCGCGCCGTGCCGACCGCCGACAACGCCGAGCTGCGGGCGGCGACCCGGGCCTGCCTCGACACCCCACCCGACATCGTGCTGGTCAGCACCGGCATCGGCCTGCGCGGCTGGCTCGAGGCGGCCGACGGCTGGGGCCTGACCGAGCCGCTGCGCGGCCTACTCTCCCGCGCCTACCTGGTCGCCCGCGGCCCGAAGGCGCGCGCCGCGGTGCGTACGGCCGGGTTGCACGAGCAGTGGGCGCCCGAGGGCGAGGGCTACGACGAGGTGCTGGCCCACCTCGCCACCCGCGGCATCGCCGGCCTGACCGTCGCTCTCCAGCAGCACGGCGAGCCCCAGCCGGAATACGTGGAGGCCCTCGAGACGGCCGGCGCCCGGGTGATCGAGGTGCCGGTCTACCGCTGGGCCGCCCCGGCCGATCCCGCTCCCCTGCACCGCCTCGTCGACCTGATCACCGGACGGCTGGTCGACGCGGTCACGTTCACCGCCGCCCCGGCGGTCACCGCGTTGCTCCGGGCCGGCGGGCCGGCCGGCGAGGCGTTGCTCGACGCTTTCCGTACGCACGTGCTCGCGGCCTGCGTGGGTCCGGTCACCGCGGCTCCCCTGCGCCGGCTCGACGTCCCGGTCGTCTCGCCCGCCCGGGCCCGCCTGAGCGCGCTCGTCCGCACGATCGTCGAGGAGCTGCCGAAACGCGCCCTCTCACTGGAGGTGGCCGGTCACTCGCTCACGTTGCGAGGCCACGCCGCGATCGTCGACGGCGACCTGCGCCCGCTCGCTCCGGCGCCGATGGCCGTGCTGCGCGCTCTGGCCGCGACTCCCGGCCGGGTGCTCTCCCGGGCCGCCCTGCTGCACGGCCTGCCCCGCGGCGCCGACGAGCACGCCGTCGAGATGGCGGTGGCCCGGCTGCGGGCCGGGCTCGGTTCGACGGGCATCGTCCAGACGGTCGTCAAGCGCGGCTACCGCCTGCCGGTCTGAGGGACGCCGGTCTAAGGCAGGTCCGGGCGGATCAGCGAGAAGATGACCAGGTCGACCCGGCCGTCGTGGGTGTACCCGGCGTTGCGGGCCACGCCCTCCCGGGTGAAGCCGGCCTTCTCGGCGACCCGGGCCGACGCCGTGTTGCCGGAAGCGACCCGCACGACGACGCGCTGGAGGCCCGCCACGGTCAGCGCGTGGTGGGCCATCGCGGTGACCGCCTCGACCATGATCCCGCGGCCGCGGAACGCCGGGTGGGTCCAGTAACCGATCTCGGTCTCGCCGTTGTCCCAGTCGGTGCTCTTGAAGTCGACGACACCGGCCAGCTCGCCCTCGCACTCGATCGCCCGGATCAGCCCACGACCGCTCGTCTGGGCCGCCTCGGCGATGTCGTGCACGAAGCCCTCGGCGTGTTCCCGCCGGTAGGGCCTCGGCAGCGGCAGCCACTGCTGGATCAGCGGGTCCGACGTGGCGACCACGATCGCGTCGACGTCGGCGTCGGCGAGCGGGCGGATCGTCAGCCGCTCGGTGGTCAGCACGAGATCAGCGGGGAACTCACTCATGCCACGGATCTTGCCAGCACGATGATCGCCCTGCTGCCCCCGCCCGAACGGCGGGAGCAGCGGAGGCGCGTCAGCCGACGGAGGTGAGGCCGCCCTGCTCGGCGACCAGCGTCGCCATCGCGTGCTCGACGACGCTGACCAGAACCTGCTTGACCGAGTCACGGGCCCGCGCGTCGCACATGACCAGCGGGACGTGGGCCGGGATGGCCAGCGCCTCGCGGACCTCTTCCGGTTCGTAGCGCGGCGCGCCGTCGAAACAGTTGAGAGCGACCAGATACGGAAGGTGACGATTCTCGAAATAGTCGAGAGGCGCGAACGCGTCGGCGATGCGACGGGTGTCGACCAGTACGGCCGCGCCCACCGCGCCTCGAATCAGTTCGTCCCACATGAACCAGAAGCGGGTCTGTCCGGGTGTGCCGAAGAGATAGAGGATCAGGTCGTCGGCCATCGTGATGCGGCCGAAGTCCATCGCCACCGTCGTCGTCCCCTTGCCGGGCACCTTCGACGCGTCGTCGACCCCCTGACCCGCCGAGGTCATCACGGCCTCGGTCGTCAGCGGTTCGATCTCGGAGACGGCACCGACCAGGGTCGTCTTGCCCACGCCGAAGCCGCCGGCGACGACGATCTTCGCGGAGGTGATCTCCTTGGGTTGGGCACCCGCCCGCTCAGAGCTTGCGAAGTCCACTCAACACCCTTTCCAGCAGATCCATCCGCTCCGCGAATCCGGTTTTGGGAGCGGCACTGTGCAATGTCAGCAGCCCGTCGGCGACCATGTCGGCCACCAGTACCTTCATGACACCTAGTGGGTGTCTCGTGAAGGCCGATAACTCGGCTAGGGACTGCGGTTTCGACTCGCACAGCACGGCGATTCGGTACTTGTCATGCCCGGCGAACCGGGCTTCCTGCAGTCCGGCCTGGCTGGCGACCAGAACGGCTTCGATCGGTATGTCCCGGCGCGGTTCGGTGCGGCCTCGGGTGACGGCGTACGGGCGCACGAGGTTGCCCCTCGGGTCATTGGACTGTCCCATCCGTCACCCCCTCTCCGTACCGGTCGGCGCCGGGTGAATCAGTGCCCGACGACTTCGCGCGGAGCCGGTGACAATGCGGCACCGACCCGCTCGACGAGCAGGGCCATCTCATAGCCGACCTGCCCGACGTCGCAGTTGCGCGCGGCGAGCACGGCCATCGACGAACCGTCGCTGATGGACATGAGGAAGAGATAGCCACTGTCCATTTCGATGATCGTCTGCTGCACGGCACCGGCGTGGAACATGCGTGACGCGCCGTCGGTCAGGCTGACCACGCCAGAGGTGATCGCGGCGAGCTGGTCGGCCCGGTCGGTCGGCAGGTCACGTGATGAGGCCAACAGGAGGCCGTCCGCCGACACCGCCACGACGTGGGCGATCCCGGCGACGCTGTTGGCGAAGTTGTTGAGCAGCCAGCCCATGTCCTGCATGGTGGGGGGCCTGGTCACTGGTCCTTCTCCTTAGCCTGGAAGGCGGGGGTGGATTCGGCTACGCCGTCCGTCCGCCCTCGTTGCACTCCCCGGTGGTACGCGGACAGGAGTCCGCGCACCTCGTCCGGCGTGCGACGGTTCTGAGTGCGTTGTCCGCCGCTCTGCACGCCGCCCGGCACCAACTGTGCCTGCGGTACGCGCTTGGGAAGCCCGGATTTGGTCGTGCCGGCATCGACCGGTTCGGCCGCCGCCATCGCCCGCTTCCAGCCTTCGTCGGCCGCGGTCTTCCAACGGTCCTCGGCCGCGGGGCGCGGCTTGGGGACCGATCCATTCTGCCCGGTCGTCGACGAAGCGGCCGGGGCTGGTGGTGCGGAGACCGGAGGTGGTGCCGTAGCGGCGGCAGCAGCCGGTGATGTCGACGGCATGCGGGAGTCGGGCCCGCCGGTCGTGAGGGACGTGGACGCCCGCTGCTCCGGGACGAGGACCGTGGGCGCGGTCAACGCCGAGGAGTTGGGCGGTGGTGCGTAGCCGGCGGTGGGCATGCCCCATTCCTCCGGGCTCTGGTCGTGCTGCCGGAACCAGCTCTGCTGCATCTCGACGAAGATCGGCAGCTCGTTCCGCTCCTCGGCCGGGGTCTGGACCGGCGGTGGTGGCACGGGTGGCATCGCGGCCAGGGCCGCCCCCCACCCGTTGGCTTCGGAGGTCATCGGCGCGGCCGGCGGCGCCGGGGAGAAGGCCTGCGGTTCGCGGGTGACCGTCGGCGTCGACGCGGTCGGCGCGGCGAAGCCGGCCAGGGAGGTGTCGGTGTCGATCGGCCGGGCCGCCCGGGAGGGCAGCGGAGGACGGTTGGGAGTCGGCTCGATCTCGCCCGGCCGCCGGATCTCCGCCGGCCGCTGCTGAATCTCGGCCGGCCGCTGAATCTCCGCCGGCGGCCGCTGGGACGGGAACATCGGCAGCGACGGGTGCACCGGCTGGTCGGGGTCGGGCATGGGTGCCGGCGAGAGGGCGGGCAGGGTGGCCGTCGCGGTGCGGCCGGCCGGCAGGGTGTCCCAGCCGCCGGACGGGCCGCCCAGCTCCGGGATGGCACCGCTGCCGCCGCGCAGCGCGTCGCGCC
Source organism: Actinoplanes sp. NPDC051411 (assembly GCF_040682075.1). NCBI lineage: Bacteria > Bacillati > Actinomycetota > Actinomycetes > Micromonosporales > Micromonosporaceae > Actinoplanes > Actinoplanes sp. NPDC051411. The sequence goes on from NZ_JBFBAD010000032.1 coordinate 48,758, forward strand.
GGCTCGGCAGCACCACGATGCTGCTCGGCAGTGTGACCTGGGCGACGGTGCCGCCCTCGAGGTTGGGCCGCAGCTCGACGCGGATGCCGTAGCGGGCGGCGAGCCGGCCGACGACGGCCAGGCCCATCAGCCGGAACGCGGCGACGTCGACGCTCGGCGGCTCGGACAGCCGGCGGTTGAGCTGGTCCATCTGCTCCTCGGACATGCCGAGCCCGCGGTCCTCCACCTGGATCACCACGTAGTCGCGGATGCGCCGGGCGTCGGCGACCACGATCGTGGTCGGCGGTGAGAAGCGGGTGGCGTTGTCGAGCAGCTCGGCGACCAGGCGGACCACGTCATTGACGGCCAGCGCGACGATCGAGACGTCGGTGTCGACCGTGCCGAACTCGATGCGGTTGTAGAGCTCGACCTCGGACTGGGAGGCGCGCAGCGCGTCCACCAGCAGCGCGTCCTCGCGGCGCGGGGCACTGGAGTCGGCACCGGCCAGGACCAGCAGGTTTTCGTCGTTGCGGCGCATCCGGGTGGCGAGGTGGTCGAGCTCGAAGAGCCGGGCCAGGCGCTTCGGGTCCTCCTCGGTGCGCTCGATCGTGTCGAGCTCGCCGATCATCCGGTCGACCAGTGACTGACTGCGCCGGGCCAGGTTGAGGAACATCGTCGAGACGCTGGTGCGCAGGGCGGCCTGCTCGGCCGCGATGCGGACGGCCTCACGGTGCACCACGTTGAACGCCTGGGCGACCTGACCGATCTCGTCGCGGTTGTTGAGCCGGATCGGATCCCGGACCTGCTCGACGATCTCCTCGGCGCTGTTTTCGCCCAGGTTGCGCGAGTCACGCAGCCGGGCCACCACCTCGGGCAGGTCACGGTGGGCCACCGAGAGCGCGCCCTCCCGCAGGCGGCGCAGCGAGAGGTTGAGCGAGCGGGCCAGGACGACGGCCAGCGCGATGGCGACGGCCAGCACCAGCAGCACCAGCACGGCCTCGACCGCGGTCTGCCGGACCACCGAGTCGCGTTCCTGGCCGGCCTTCTTCAGGATTTCGGACTCGAGCTGCGTCTCGGCCCAGCGCATCAGGTCGACGACGGCGCCGAGGGCGGAGACGACATCGGCCGGCACGACCGCCTCACCGCGGCTGATCTCGGTGCTGACCTGGTCGGCCAGGTTGACCGCGTCGCCGGTGACGACGCTGTTGACCAGGGTCTGCTGAGCCGGGGAGGCGGACAGGGAGAAGGCGGTGAGCGCCTCCTGCTGACTGGTCTGGGTCGCGATGAACGCGGTCCGCTGCTCGGCGCTGGTGTCCCGGGTGACGCGGGCGGCGTACGCGATCGCCTCCTGCTCGGCCGTGCCCGCCTTGGCCTTGGCGAACGCCGCGAGGGCGCGCAGGCCGTCGGCCACCGCACCGTCGCCGGCGAACTGGCTGACCGCGTCGCCGTACGACACCAGGTCGGTGATCACGACGCTGTAGCGGGAGACCGCCTCGGCGACCGCGATGCCGTTGCGCTGAGAGATCACGTTGCGCGTGGCGTCCATCGTGTGGAGGTGGTCGTCGATCCGGTTGAGCCGGTCGAGCACCGCCGCGGGCGGTTTGTCGAGCGCGTCCCGATCGGTGAAGTAGATCTGGATGCGATCGTCGGTGTTGCGGATCGCCGTGTTGTAGGGGCCGACCTTGCCGGTGGGACCGGACAGGAACTCCGCCGCCGCCATCCGCTCGACGTGCAGCAGCTGGGCGAGCTCGGAGACGTCGGTGCCGAGCTTGGTCAGCTTCTCCACCTGGCCGGCCGCCGAGGCCTGCTGTCCGACATCGACCAGCCGGACGCCGGCCAGTGCGAGCACCGCGATCAGAGGGACGACAAGAATGAGGGCCAGTTTGGCGCGGATCCGGGTGTCCCGCAGGCGAGGGAAGACACCACGGCGCGTCACCTGGGTCGAAGAACCGGTGCTCACGACATCTCCTCCGTGGTCATCCCCGTATCTCTTCGCCCGCGAAGTGCCTGCGGCCGAGGAATTTCATCAGAATGGCAGTCCCTTTGGGAAGCCTGAAAACGCCCGTAAACCTCTCGAGCGTTCATCCGGTAGGCCGTTTCTCGATTCGTAAGCGGTTATCTAAACTGCTTTGACGTGCACAAATGTTCGAGGCGTGACAATCAGTAGTGGTTCAGTGACTCTGCACTATCCCGATACCAACCATTATGTGGGACGCCCGTCCCGCGCCATCGATAGGGGTCCGCTTGACCGGGGACCTTCACGTTGGCAAGGTTTGCCGCGTTCAAAGCGGACTCCCTGTGCGTGTCGGCAGGGTCCACACCGGACACCGTAGCCGTCGGCAGTTCCCGCCCTCCCGCCCCCCTGGAGGCACCCGCAGTGAGGTTTCATCGTCGCGTCACGGCGTCCTGGTTGACGCCGCTCCTGTTGCTCGGCGGACTGGCCGCATGCAGCTCGGACGGCCCCGCCGGGTCCGGCGACACCCTGGTGATCGGCGCCGATCTGGACAATTCGTCGGTGGTCGACATCGCGTACGCGAAAGCGCTCCAGCTCCGCATCGACCAAGTGAACGCTTCCGGACAGCTCGGAGACAAGAAGCTGGCCCTGCGGACTCAGGACAACCGCTCCGACCTCAACTCCTCGGTGCGCAACATCGGCATCTTCGGAGGCGACAAGAGCGTGGTCGCACTGATCGCCGGCGACTGCGACCAGTGCGCGGTCGGCGCCGTCAAGACGATCACCGACGCGAAGCTCCCGACGATCGTGCTGGCCCCGTCCGACCAGGTCGCGACCCCGATCACCGAACGGCGCTACATGTTCAAACTGGGACCCAACTCGGCCGACAGCACGGCCGTGCTGGTCGCCGAGATGGTCCGGGCCCGCACCATCAAGAACGTCGCGATCGTCTACTCCGACGACCTGTACGGCAACGGCAGCGAGCAGGCGCTCACCGCCGAGCTCGCCAAGACCGCCATCAAGGTGCAGGCGTCCCGCTCGGTCAAGCCGACCGCCACCGACGTCAGCCAGGCGATCGGCACACTGACCGACGGCCAGCCCGACGCCCTGCTCGTGCTGACCGGTCCCGATCAGGCCCAACTGGCCGCGACCAGCGCAAAGGCGGCCGGCTTCCACGGCCGGATCTACTTCGACGCGGCCGCCGCGAGCGACCAGTTCATCGCGCCGGACGCGGTCGCCGCGACCGACAACGCGTCGATGGTCTTCACTCAGACGCTGGCCATCGACGACGTCATCGCGACCACCCCGGCCAAGGCGGCCCGCAAGCAGTGGTTCCGCGACTACACCTCGCGCTACGGCAACTATTCGGGGGTCGCCGCGTTCGCGGCCGACGCGGTCGACCTGATCGCCGCCGCGGTGGCCCGGGTCGGCGGCGACCGCGACCGGATCCGCGACATCATCGAGACGTCGCAGATCGACGGCCTCTCAGGACCGATCCGGTTCACCCCCGACAGCCACTCCGGCCTGATGCCCCAGGCGCTGACCATGCTGGTGGCCCGCAGCGGCCGCTGGCGGCTCGCCTCATGATCAGTCAAGGGCCCGAAAGGATTACCCTGAGTGATCGTGGCTGGATGTTACATAACCACTATTTTGGACTGACTTAAGAATCGCCCCCCGAGGTGGCGCCACCGGGGGCCGATTCCGTAACGTGCGCGGCATGGCTTTTCGGACCTGGGCGAAACTGTTCGGGGCGACACTCGGCGCCGGCGCGGCGGGCGGCGCCAGTCAGCTCGGCTTGGCGTACGGATTGGGCGTGCTCCGCCTGACCCGCGTCGTTGATGTCACTGCGCGTGACCAATGGATGGCACAGCTGGCCTGGGTCGCCTGGATCGCGATGACGTCAGCGGTGATCGGCGCGATGGCCGGGCGAGGGGCGTTGCCGCGGCAGGCCGGCGCGTTCACCCGCCTCGTCGCGTCGGTGTCGTCCGCTCTCGGCGCGGCCGTCGTGGTGCCGCTGACCATGGAGCCGGCCCGCACCGCGCAGATCGCCGGCGTACGCCCCGTGTTCATCATCGGCGTGTGCGCGACGCTGGGCGCGGCGGTCGGCATCCTCGCCGCGTACGCCACGATCAGCCGCGCCGTGGCGCGCTGGAACCTGACCGCGATGAGCGCCGTCGTCTGGGCGATCGCGATCGTCTCGGTGATCCCCTCGCTGGCCCCGTCCAAGCCGTTGCCCGCGATCCGCCTGGGCGTGATCGACGCGTCGTTCCTGAGCGACTCGGTGACCCGGCGGACCGCCCTGTTCACGATGCCCGTACTGGCTCTGATCTGCGGCATCGCGGTCGGCGTCGCGGCCCGGCGGCGGGTCATGTCGACCCTGACCGTCGCGCTGTCCGGCCTGGCCGGACCGGCCCTGCTGACGCTGTCCTACCTGGTCGCCGGCCCGGGCTCGGGCGACGACCACTACCAGGTCGTTCCCTACTGGGCGGCGATGACCGCGGCCGGGGCGGGCGTGCTCGGCTCGGTGCTGGTGGCCGTGCTCAGCCGTGGCCCGGCGGCGTCGGCCGACGGCCGCGACCCGGGGAAGGGCAGTCCCACGCCGGACCGTCCGCCGCTGCCACGCCGGGAGGCTCAGCCGTCCTCGGCGATCGCCCAGGCCGCGGCGGCCGCCGCTCAGCGCTCGGAGGAGCAGCTCAAGCCGTCCGATACCGGGATCTTCACGGTGCCATCGGACGACAGCGGCCCGAGGTTCAACGGATTCGCGCCCCGGCCGCAGCCGCAGGCGATGAACGCCCCGCCGACCGCCCCCGCGCCGGTGAGCCCGCCGCTGTCGACGAATCCGGCGCCGCGGCCCCGCGGACGTAACGGACAAGGTGACGAATTCGTCGACTGGGTGAGCGGGCTGGGCAATGGTTAACACGCGGCAAACGTTAACGCGCGTTAACCATTGACGAACGCCAATGGAATGATCCGGGTGAGAGGTACCACGGGTGGTCGCCGGCCCGCACGATGAGCGGGACCGGAAACAAACCCCGATGGCATCGGAGTCCGATCGTGAACATTGCGACATCCCCCGTCCGCCGGCGTCTCGCCGGCCTCGTCCTCGCCGCCGCTCTCGGCATTTTCGGGCTTATCGCCCCGGCCGTGGTGGCACCGTCCCACACCGACGCCGCCCACGCCTCGGTCGTCAACAGCTGCACGATCTCGCGCTGCTCGGCCGCCCGCACCGCCCGCACCGGCTGGACCTCGCTCGGCTGGCCGACCTCGGCCGGCTGGTACTCGTGGCCCTACGGTCAGTACAACTACACCGGCGGCACGTTCCGCAACGACGAGCGGGAGCTGCCGACGAACGCCACCTACAACGAGTACGACGTCTACCCGCGGTCGCGCGGTGCGGCCCGGGACGCGTACCGGATCGTGGTGAACCGGTCCACCAAGGAGACCTGGTTCACCCCCGACCACTACGTCACGTTCTACAAGCTCTGAGCAACCGGGTCTGGGGCCGGCGGCGCCGGCTCCAGGTCGACGTATACCTTCCCGCCCCGGGCGGCGAATTCATCGGATTTGTCGCGCATCCCCATTGCCCGCAACTCGTGGCTGATCTTCATCGAGCAGAACTTCGGTCCGCACATGGAGCAGAAGTGGGCCGTCTTGGCGGGTGCCGCGGGCAGCGTCTCGTCGTGATAGGCCCGCGCGGTCTCGGGGTCGAGCGCCAACTCGAACTGGTCCTCCCAGCGGAACTCGAACCGCGCCTTCGACAGCGCGTCGTCCCACGCCTGGGCGCCCGGATGCCCCTTGGCCAGGTCGGCCGCGTGCGCCGCGATCTTGTAGGCGATCATCCCGGCCTTCACATCGTCGCGATCCGGCAGCCCGAGGTGCTCCTTCGGGGTGACGTAACAGAGCATCGCGGTGCCGAACATCCCGATCATCGCGGCCCCGATCGCCGAGGTGATGTGGTCGTAGGCCGGCGCGATGTCCGTGGTCAGCGGCCCGAGGGTATAGAACGGGGCCCCCGCACAGACCTCGATCTGCCGGTCCACGTTCTCCTTGATCTTGTGCATCGGCACGTGGCCCGGGCCCTCGACCATGACCTGCACGTCGTACTCCCACGCCCGGTGCGTGAGTTCGCCCAGGGTCCGCAACTCCGCGAACTGTGCCTCGTCGTTGGCGTCCGCGATCGACCCGGGCCGGAGGCCGTCCCCCAACGAGAACGTGATGTCATATTCCCGGAAAATCGAGCAAAGCTCGTCGAAGTTGGTATAGAGGAAATTCTCTTCATGGTGCGCGAGACACCAGGCCGCCATGATCGATCCGCCTCGGGAGACGATCCCGGTCACGCGCTCCGCCGCCAACGGGACATAGGGCAACAAAACTCCTGCGTGGACGGTCATGTAGTCGACGCCCTGCTCGGCCTGCTCGAGCACGGTCCGGCGGAAGACGTCGAAGCTGAGCTTGGCCGGGTCCCCGTTCACCTTCTCCAGGGCCTGATAGAGCGGCACCGTCCCGATCGGCACCGGCGAGTTCCGGATGATCGCCTCGCGGGTCTCGTGGATCCGCGGCCCGGTCGACAGATCCATCACGGTGTCGGCGCCCCACCGGGTCGCCCAGGTCATCTTCTCGACCTCCTCGGCCACTGACGAGGTCACCGCCGAGGTGCCGATGTTGGCGTTGACCTTGACCAGGAACCGCGACCCGATCACCATCGGCTCGCTCTCCGGGTGGTTGCGGTTGGCGGGCAGCACCGCCTTGCCGGCGGCGATCTCGTCCCGTACGACCGGGGCGTCGACACCCTCCCGAATCGCCACGAACTCCATCTCCGGAGTCACGATCCCGGCGCGAGCGGCGGCGAGTTGGGTGCGTCCTCCCCACCACGGCCGGCGCAGCTCCGGCAGGCCGGCCTCCGGGTCGCTGCCCGGCCCCGACGTGTCGTAGAGCCGGACGGGCTCGTTCCCCCCGTCCAGTCCGACCTCGGTGAAGGGCACCCGGATGTCCGAGCGCGGGCCGTCGACGTACACCTTGCGCCTCATAATTCCTCCCAATCGGTATTTAACGGGCGACCGAAGGCCGCACGAATCCCTGGCCCGCCGGGCGAGCTGATCTAGGCGAAGTGGTTCAGCGGACCGGGCCCGGCACCCAGCCGCCACTCGCTGCCACCACGCAGCGCCGTCGTCACGTACGCCTTGGCCGCACGCACCGCCTCCGGAATCGCATCGCCGGCCGCCAGCCGGACCGCGATCGCCGACGAGAAAGTGCAGCCAGATCCGTGGTTGTTCGCGGTTTCCACGGGCTGCCCGGCCAGCATCTCCGTCACGCCGTCGTAACGGAGCACATCCACCGCCAGCTCACTGCCGGTCACCACCACCGCGCGCGCCCCGCGCCCGGCGAGCACAACAGCGTCCGCCTCCGGCGATCCGCCTTCTCCACCCGCAAGCGCCGCGGCCTCCCGCCGATTCGGCGTCAGCACCTCCGCGTACGCGATGAGCCGGCCGACGAACCCGGCGCTCCCCAACGTCGCCCCCGAGGTCGCGACCAGCACCGGATCGACGACGAGGTGAGGCAGCTCCTTGGCCCGCGCCGCGATAACCTCCGCGATCGCGGCGTCGCCGACCATCCCGACCTTGACCGCCGCGACCGGGAGATCGTCGAGCACCGCATCCAGCTGGGCCGCCACGATCTCGGCCGGCACCGGGTGAATCGCCGCGACCCCCACCGTGTTCTGCGCCGTGATCGCCGTGATCACCGACGCGCCATAGGCCCCGAGCGCCGCGAACGTCTTGAGGTCGGCCTGGATCCCGGCCCCACCCCCCGAGTCGGACCCCGCGATGGTCAACACAACCGGCGGCGTCACGATCCGGCCCCACCCAGCGCGCGAACCCCGGCCGCCGGCCCAGCCACCACCGGCCCAGCCGCTGGCCCAGCCGCTGGCCCAGCCACCCCCGGCCCAGCCACCACCGGCCCGGCCGCCGCCTCCCCCGCCCCGGTCTGGGTGGGGTGAGTAAAGCGCCCAGGTCCGACAACTTCCGCCAGTTGTCCACCGACGGAAACCGCAGCGCCGCTGTCCACAGCCGCCGCGAATGCCGTGGACAACTCCCGCGCGACCTGCTCGGGATCCCGCGCCCGCATCACCGCTCCCAGCACCGCGATCCCAGCCGCCTCGGCCCTCGCGCACGCCGCGACCCGTGCCGCCGAGTCGATCCCGCCGAGTGCCAGCCACGGCACCGAACCCGCCCACCGAGCCGCCTCACCAGGACCCAGCGCAGGGCCATACCCCGGCTTCGTCGAGGTCGGGAAAACTGGCGAAAGCGTGACATAGTCCTCTTCGGATGGGAAAACGACGTCGTGCCGGGAACGTCCGACCAGCGCGACACCCCGGGCCGGCCACGGATCGGCCTCGGCCAGGTGCACCGCGTCGCCGCCCAACGGGTCCGGCCCGGCCACGATCAACCGGCCCGGCGGCAGCATCGAGCGCAGCTCGTCGGCCAGTGCGCGCCTCACCGCGTACGGAAGGTCTCTCTCCCGCAGAATGACCCACGCGGCGCCGCCGCGGACCGCCGCCGCGACCACCGAGACCAGTGAGCCGGCGGCGAGCCGGCGGTCGGTGAGCACGACGAGCCCCGACGGCGTGGCGGTCACCATCGCGCGAGGCCTTCGTCCGAGGTGGAGGCCAGGGCGTGGAAGCGTCGCGGAATCCGCCCGGCCGAGTACGCCAACCGACCGGCCGAAACCGCGTGCCGCATCGCCGTCGCCATCGTCACCGGATCGTCGGCCCGGGTGATCGCGCTGGCGATCAGCACCCCGTCGCAGCCGAGTTCCATCGCCAGCGCCGCGTCCGAGGCCGTGCCGATCCCGGCGTCGAGGATGACCGGCACGTCGACGCTCTGCCGGATCAGCCGGATGTGGTGCGGGTTGGAGACGCCCAGGCCGGAGCCGATCGGCGACCCGGCCGGCATCACCGCCGCGCAGCCGGTGTCGGCCAGGCGGCGGGCGAGGATCGGGTCGTCGGTCGTGTAGGGCAACACCGTGAACCCGTCCGCGACCAGCGTCTCCGCCGCCCGCAGCAGTTCGACCCCGTCCGGCAGCAGGGTCCGGTCGTCGCCGATCACCTCAAGCTTGACCAGGTCGGTCTCGAACGCGTCCCGGGCCAGGTGGGCCGTCTTGATCGCGTCGTCGGCGGTGTAGCAGCCGGCCGTGTTGGGCAGCACCCGCACGCCGAGCCGGTCGAGCAGCGGCAGCAGGCCGGGCCCGGCCGCGTCGACCCGCCGCAGCGCGACCGTGACCAGGTCGGTGCCGGACGCGACGATCGCCTGTTCGAGTACGGCCAGGCTGGACGCCCCGCCGGTGCCCAGGATGAGCCGCGAATCTCCGAAGATCATTGTCAGCCTCCCTGGGCCGCGGTGAGCACCTCGACCGTGTCGCCGTCGGCCAGCGTCACCTCGGCCCAGCTCGACCGGGGCACGACCGTCCCGTTGACCGCGACCGCGACCCCCCGGCGTGCGGCGGCCAACGAGGTCACCAGGTCGTCGACCGACAGATTGACGAAGACGGACCGCTCCTGACCGTTCACCGTCACCCTCATGCGAACCTCCCCGGCGCGAAGTCGTCGAGCATCGGATCGGCCGGCCCGCCGAGGGCCAGATCGGCGATCAGGTCGGCGGTGACCGGCGCCAGCAGAACGCCGTTGCGGAAGTGCCCGGCCGCGACCAGCACCCCCTCCCGGAGCACCCCGAGCAGCGGGGCGTTGTCGGGCGTGCCCGGCCGATGACCGACCAGTGTCTCGGCCAGCGCGCATTCGGCCAGGTCGGGCACGAGTTCGACGGCCGCGCGCAGCAGGTCGTAGACGCCCCCGGCGGTGACCGTCCAGTCGGATCGTTCCTCCTGGGTCGCCCCGACCACGATCTCGCCGTCGGCCCGCGGCACGATGTAGACCGAGCGGCCGTCGACCGTCGCCTCGAGCACGTGCCGGATCAGTCCCGGTTCGCCGCGCAGCCGCAGCACCTGGCCCTTGACCGGCCGGACCGGCAGCCCGGTGAGCGCCGCCGTCCCGCAGCCCGCGGCCACCACGATCGTCGTCGCGTCGACCTCGTCGAGAGTGGACACCCGCTTGGCGACGATCCGGTCGGCGAGCCGGTCGCGCAGGGCTGCCACGACGAGACGCGGATCCACCTGCCGGTCGGCCGGAAGGTATACGCCCGCTCGCACTCGCGGCGAGAGGGCCGGCTCGAGTTCGCGCAGCTCGGAGGGGCGCAGAGGCGGCGTGGACCATTCGCGCGAGGCCGAGGCCACGTCGTCGGCCGTGACGGCGAGGCCGAGCGTGCCCGCCTCGTCGTAGCCCACGTCGACGCCGAGTGACGAAGCGAACGAGGGCCAGCGTTCGGCGGAGGCCTTCATCAGCCCGACCAGCGCCGGCGTCTCGAAGGCGGCCTCCCCGCCCGGGGCGAGCATGCCCGCGGCGACGTTCCAGGCACCGTCCACACCGTCGTCGAAGATCGTCACATCGGCGCCCCGGGACACCAGCCGCCAGGCGATGGACAGCCCGATGATCCCGCCGCCGACCACCGCGACGGTCATGACAGCACCTTCAGGAACGAGGCGGTGGCACCGGCCGGGTCAGCTGCGACGGCCGAGATCACAGCCACCCCATATGTCCCGAGTTCCGGCACCCGGTCAACCGTGATCCCGCCGATCGCGATCACCGGAACATCGGGAACTGCGGCGGCCACGGCGGCAACAAAGGAGGGCCCGAGTGGTGGCGGCAGGCCGTCCTTTGTAGACGTGGCAAACACCGGGCCGAGGCCGACATAAGAAGCGCCGTCGGCGACGGCACGGCGTATGCCCGAAATATCGCGACAGGTTGCACCGACGACGGCAGAAGGGCCCAGTAGCCGCCGAGCCACCGAGACCGGCAAATCGGACTCTCCGACATGGACACCGTCGGCCCCCGCGGCCAGCGCCACCTCGACCCGATCATCGACGAGGCACAAAGCCCCGGCATCTCGACATATCGGCAAGGCGGCCGAGGCTAACGAAAAAGCGATACGAGCCGACGACTTGACCCGGATCTGCACCGCGACCGGCCCGACACCGACCACCGCCCGCACGACGTCGAGCGAATCGGTAATGACATGTAGCCGAGGAAACACCACACGCTCCTCCCTGCGCCGGCATGATCCGGATCAGGTTCGACGGTCGGGGGCCGCAACAGCCCCCCTCTCAGCCCGGTGCTCCGGACTCCCGTGGGGTTGGTTCTTCTCCGGACCATAACCGGCCCGGGAACGAAAAACTAGCGCACGTCCCAAACCGGCTGTGGTGTCTCGATCACCTCTCCGTCGCTCTGGAAGAGCACGAACCGGTCGAAGGACCGGGTGAACCAGCGGTCATGGGTGACCGCGATGACCGTGCCGTCAAAGGCCGTCAGGCCTTCCTCGAGCGCCTCCGCCGAGGCCAGGTCGAGGTTGTCGGTCGGCTCGTCGAGCAGCAGCAACGTCGCCCCGGACAGCTCGAGCAGCAGCACCAGGAACCGCGCCTGCTGCCCGCCCGAGAGCGTGCCGAACTTCTGGTCGCCCTGTCCGGCCAACTCGTAGCGGTTGAGCGCCTTCATCGCCCCGGCCCGGTCGCGTCCGGCGCGATGTTCGTCACCCCGCCACAGGATCTCGACCAGCGTCCGGCCGAGCAACTCGGGCCGGTCATGGGTCTGCGAGAAGTGCCCCGGCCGCACCCGCGCGCCGAGTCGAGCGACGCCGTTGTGCTTCACCCGGGCCAGCGGCGCGCCGTCGACCGGCTGGTTCTCGACGTCGGGGCTGCTTCCACCGGCCGCCAGCAGCCGCAGGAAGTGCGACTTCCCGGTGCCGTTGGCCCCGAGCACGGCGACCCGGTCGCCGTACCAGATCTCGAGATCGAACGGGAAGGTCAGATCTTCCATCTCCAGGTCCGTGCAGATCACGGCCCGTTTAGCCGTACGCCCACCGCGCAGGTCCATCCGCACCGACTGATCCTTGGGCGGCAGCGGCGGCGGCCCGGCCTCCTCGAACTTGCGCAACCGCGTCTGCGCCGACTGATAGCGCGACGCCATGTCGGAGTTGTACGCCGCCTTCTGCTTGTACATCAGCATCAGCTCGCGCAGCTTCTGGTGCTCCTCGTCCCACCGCTTGCGGTTCTCCTCCAGCCGCTCGTGGCGGTGCACCCGAGCCTCGTGCCAGGAGGCGAACCCGCCCGGATGCGTCCAGGCGCTGCCGCCCTCGACGGTGACCACGCGGTCGGCGGTGCGGGCCAGCAGCTCGCGATCGTGCGAGACGTAGAGGACCGACTTGGGCGACTCGCGCAGCCGCTCCTCCAGCCAGCGCTTAGCCGGCACGTCGAGGAAGTTGTCGGGCTCGTCGAGCAGCAGCACCTCGTCGTCGCCGCGCAGCAGCAGGTCGAGGGCGAACCGTTTCTGCTGGCCACCCGAGAGGGTCCGCACCGGACGGTCGCGAACCTCGTCCCACGGCTTGTCCAGAATGGCCACGGCGACGGTGTCGAACAACACCTCGGTGTCATATCCGCCGACCTCACCCCAGTGGGTGAGCGCGTTCGCGTACGCGATCTGGCTGCGCTCCGATTCGTCGAGCGCCCCGAGAGCGGCCGCGACGCGCTCACCGGCCGAGCGCAGGGCGGGCGCCATCAGCGAGAGCGCCAGGTCGGACAGCGTGCGATCGTCGCCGATCATGCCGATGAACTGGCGCATCACGCCGAGGCCGCCGGAGCGCGCGACCGCACCGACCGGCACCGGCAGGTCACCGGCGACCATGCGCAGCAACGTGGTCTTGCCGGCCCCGTTCGGACCGACCAGCGCGACCTTGGCCCCCTCGCCGACCCGGAACGCCACATCGGCCAGCAACTCGCGCCCATCGGGCAGCACATAGCCCACGCCGGCGACATCCACGTAACCCATGGCCTGCATCCTGCCTGGTCGATGCCCTCGCGGTCAGTCGGTTTTCCGGGTCACGCGCAGCACGCGGTAACCCTTCTGGCTGGCCATCCGCTCGACCAGCCAGTCGCGCTCGACCAGCCAGGCGTGCAGCGAGTCGCCGCCCAGATGCCGGTTGATGACCAGCCAGGCGACACCGTCCGGCGCGAGCCGCGGCAGCCAGCGGTCCAGCACCGCGTGCAACTCGGCCTTCCCGACGTGGGTCGGCGGATTGCTCCAGATCTGGTCGAACGTCACCCCGGCCGGCACGGCGTCCGGCTCGGACACCCGGATCCGCTCGGCCAGGCCCAGCGACGCCGCGTTCTCGACCGTCAGCTCCCGCGCCCGGGAGTTCACGTCGATCGCGTACACCAGCGCCTGCGGCGCCTCCTCGGCCAGGACGGCCGCGATCGGCCCATAACCACACCCGAGATCCAGAAAGACCCCGGTGGTCGCGGCGGTCGGCAGGTCACCCTTCTTCAGGAGTACGGCCGTGCCCGGGTCAAGGCGTCCGCCCGAGAACACTCCCGAGGCCGTCGCGAGCCGGTAGTCCCGCCCGGCGACGCTGAACTCGATCTCGCCCCGGTGGGCGGGTGCGGTGGGCTCGGCGCTGAAGTAGTGGTCCGCGGTCACCGGTCAAGTCTGCCGCCGCGCAACGACCGGCCATACCCCGGGGGTGCCGCACACTCTGTGCGTTCATAGATCACCGTGCGCTTCTAGCGTGAATGCATGCTCCACGGCACCCCTTCACGCACCTTCCACTCACTGCACGCGGCCGGCCACCGCCGGGCCGCCGGAGATACGAGGGTCGGCGGAGATGCAAGGGTCGCCGCCCGGCACCGGCAGCGGGTCGCCCCCCGCTTCCGGTCCCGCCCGCTCGCCGTCACCGGCTCGGGCGTGCTGGCCCTGCCCCGCACCGCCGTCCTGCCGGTCAGCCCGCAGTGGGCCGCCCAGGCCCTGACCAAGGCCCTGGCCACCCTGATCGTGGCGTCCGTGTTCGGCCTGATCGCCTTCTTCATCGTCGCCGACGAGCGCCGCGACGACTCCCCCGCCACCGCGTCCGCTTTCGACGTGCTGGGGTCACGGGCCGCCGACCCCGCCCCGCTCACCCTGCAGGAAGTCTTCCCCGACCCGGCCGAGGTGCGCCCGCCCGGCGTCACCTCGGCCTACCAGGTGACGATGACCCACGTCGACAGCCAGTGCGGCATCGCCACCACCGGCACCCTGGGCGCCCTGCTGTCCGGCCGCGGCTGCTCCCAGGTGGTCCGGGCGTCCCTGACCGCACCCTACGGCGACTATCTGGTCACCGCGGGCCTGTTCAACCTGGCCGACGCGGCCGGCGCGAGCGCGCTGGACGCTGAGCTGCGGCGCCTGGTCGAAACCGGCGACGGCAGCTTCGCCGCGATGGCGGCCGAGCCGGGCAGCGACCCGGCCACCCCCACCGCCGCCCAGGTCGGCTGGCACGCCCGCGGCCACTACCTGCTCTATTGCGTCATCACCCGCCCCGGCGGCGCCGTGGTCCTCAACGACGACCCGAACGCCGCCCGCATCACCGCCGACCTGGTCGACGGCTACCTCGACGCCGGCGTTCTCACCCGCCGCAGCCAGAACTGAAGCCGGTCAGGCCCGCAGCCGCCGCGTGGTGTCGGCGCGCGACGCATACTCCGTCTCGGCCGGATAGCCGACCGCGATCAGGGTCAGCCCGTGCGCCGGGGCCACGGTCACCTCACTCGAACGTTCGCGCAGCGTGAGCAGGGTCCGCGGCCACGACGGGTCGCGCCGGCCGTCCCCGACCGAGAGCATCGCGCCGACCAGGCTGCGCACCATCGACTGGCAGAACGCGTCGGCCTGCACGGTCGCCACGCAGATCCCGTCCGGGTCGCGGCGCCAGTCCAGCCGGGTGATCGCGCGGACCGTGGTCGCGTGCTCCTTGCGCTTGCAGTACGCCGCGTAGTCGTTCTCCCCGACCAGCCCGGCCGCGGCCGCGTTCAGCCAGTCCAGGTCGAGCGGCCGCATCCAGCCGAGCGTGTCATGGCGGCGCAGCGGCTCGGGCCCCCACGGCGTGTCGGCGACGCGGTACTCGTACCGGCGGAAGGTGGCCGAGAAGCGGGCGTCGAAGGTGTCCGGCACCTCGGTCACGCGCCGCACGCGGGCATCCGGCGGCATCAGCGCGGCCAGCCGGCGCAGCAGCGAGCCCTCCAGCGCGGTCCACGCCTCGGCCGGCAGGTCGACGTGGCAGACCTGGCCGGTCGCGTGCACGCCGGCGTCGGTGCGGCCGGCGACGGTCAGACCCAGGGGGTGGTCCGGGCCGACGAGACGGCCCAGGGCCGCGGTCAGAACCCCGGCGACCGTACGCCGTGACGGCTGCACCGCCCACCCCGAGAAGTCGGCACCGTCGTACGACACGTCCAGTCGCAAGCGGATGGTGTCGCTCACGCGAAAGTCCCCTCTTCGGCCGTGACCCACGACGGCGCGGGGTCGTCGTGGCGGGACCGATCCCGACCCGTACGAAAAAGGGCCCGGCACCCCCGAAAGAGTGCCGGACCCGGTAGAGCTCAGCCCGTGATCAGGCCTTGTCGTCCTCGGTCTTCGCCTCGGCGTCGTCCGCGACGACATCGTCCGGAACAACGTTGTCGGCGACGACATCGTCTGCCACCGGCTCCGCCGAGGCGACCGGCGCGGCGGCCGGGGTCTCCTCGTCGGGAGCGAGCGCCTCGACCTTGGCCTGCTGCGCGGCCGCCTTGCGCGCGGCCTTCTTGGCCGGCGCCGTGGTGGCCACGACCTGCAGCTCCTCGACCAGCTCGATGACGGCCATCGGAGCGGCGTCACCCTTGCGGGGGCCGGTCTTGGTGATCCGGGTGTAGCCACCCGGCCGGTTGCCGTACCGCGGAGCGATGTTGGCGAACAGGTCGTACACGACGTCCTTGTCCCGCACAACGGTCATCACCCGGCGGCGGGCGTGCAGGTCACCGCGCTTGGCCTTGGTGATGAGCTGCTCAGCCAGCGGACGCAGGCGCCGGGCCTTCGTCTCGGTGGTCTTGATCTTCCCGTGCCGGAAAAGCTCGGTGGCCAGGTTGGCCAGGATGAGCTTCTCGTGCGCCGGGCTGCCGCCGAGGCGGGGACCCTTGGTGGGCGTGGGCATTGCGATGCTCCTTGTTATACGGCTGACCGGTCGCTCTTAGAGCTGCTCGGTCTCGCGGTAGTCGTCGGTGTCGTAGTCCACGTCGCCGAACGAGTCCACGACGTGCGCCGGGTCGAAGGACGGCGCGCTGTCCTTCA
The DNA here is from genome assembly GCF_040682075.1 of Actinoplanes sp. NPDC051411. NCBI lineage: Bacteria > Bacillati > Actinomycetota > Actinomycetes > Micromonosporales > Micromonosporaceae > Actinoplanes > Actinoplanes sp. NPDC051411. Next base: position 64,912 of record NZ_JBFBAD010000032.1, read on the forward strand.
GGCCCAGGCCCATTCCGGCGAGCTTCATCTTGACCTCGTCGATCGACTTCTGACCGAAATTCCTTATATCGAGGAGGTCGGCCTCGGTGCGCCCGATCAGCTCACCGACGCTGTTGATGCCCTCGCGCTTGAGGCAGTTGTAGGACCGGACGGTGAGGTCCAGCTCCTCGATCGGCAGGGCCAGATCGGCGGCGAGCTGGGCGTCCTGCGGGGACGGTCCGATGTCGATGCCCTCGGCGGTCTCGTCGAGCTCGCGGCACAGGCCGAAGAGCTCGACCAGGGTCGAGCCGGCCGACGCCAGCGCGGTCCGCGGCGAGATGGACGCCTTCGACTCGACGTCGATGATCAGACGGTCGAAGTCGGTGCGCTGCTCGACACGGGTCGCCTCGACGCGGTAGGTCACCTTCATGACCGGCGAGTAGATCGAGTCGACCGGGATCCGGCCGATCTCGGCACCGGCGGTCTTGTTCTGCGCCGCCGTGACGTAGCCACGGCCCCGCTCGACGGTGAGCTCCATGTCGAGCCGGCCCTTGCTGTTGAGCGTGGCCAGCTTCAGGTCGGGGTTGTGCACGGAGACGCCGGCCGGGGGCTGGATGTCACCGGCGGTGACGTCGCCCGGGCCCTGCTTGCGCAGGTACATGCTGACCGGCTCGTCGTGCTCGGAGCTGGTGGTGAGCTCCTTGACGTTCATGACCAGCTCGACCACGTCCTCCTTGACACCGGGGATCGTGGTGAACTCGTGCAGGACGCCGTCGATCTTGATGCTGGTGACCGCCGCGCCCGGGATGGACGACAGCAGGGTCCGCCGGAGCGAGTTGCCGAGGGTGTAGCCGAAGCCCGGCTCCAGAGGCTCGATGGTGAACCGGGAGCGGGTCTCGCTGAGCGACTCCTCCGTGAGAGTCGGCCGCTGGCTGATGAGCACGCTGTTCTTCTTTCTGTCAGGCCATCCGCTATATGACGGCCGTCTTTCGGGTGCCGGCCGGACTTGGCCGGCACCCGGGAGCTCTACTTGGAGTAGAGCTCGACGATCAGCTGCTCCTGGACCTGGGTGTCGATGACACTGCGGGCCGGGAGCGAGTGCACGAGGATCTTCATCTCGCTCGGGATGGTCTCGAGCCACGCCGGCACGGGCCGCGAACCGGCCTGGGCCTGCGAGACGACGAAGGGAGTCATCTCCTTCGACTTCTCGCGGGTCGTGACGATGTCGTGCTCCTTGACCCGGTACGACGGGATGTCGACCTTGTGGCCGTTGACCAGGAAGTGGCCGTGCTTGACCAGCTGCCGGGCCATGTCCCGGGACTGCGCGAGGCCGGCCCGGTAGACGACGTTGTCGAGACGCGACTCGAGGATCTGCAGCAGCACCTCGCCGGTCTTGCCCGGCTTGGTGACAGCCTCCTCGTAGTACGTGTGGAACTGCTTCTCCAGCACGCCGTAGACGCGGCGGGCCTTCTGCTTCTCGCGGTGCTGAAGCAGGTATTCCGTCTCCTTCGTGCGACCACGGCCGTGCTGGCCGGGCGGGAAGGGACGCGACTCGAACGGGCACTTCGGCCCGTCGCACTTGCTGCCCTTGAGGAACAGCTTCATCTTCTCGCGGCGGCAGCGCTTGCAGTCCGCACCTGTATAACGAGCCATTGTTCCTAGATCTCCCTCAGACCCGACGACGCTTAGGCGGACGGCAACCGTTGTGCGGCTGCGGGGTGACGTCGGCGATCTGGCCGACCTCGAGGCCCGCGGCCTGCAGCGAACGGATGGCGGTCTCCCGGCCGGAACCGGGGCCCTTGACGAACACGTCGACCTTGCGCATGCCGTGCTCCATCGCCCGGCGAGCGGCGGCCTCGGCGGCCAGCTGCGCGGCGAACGGGGTCGACTTGCGGGAGCCCTTGAAACCCACCTGGCCGGACGAGGCCCAGGAGATGACCGCACCGGTCGGGTCGGTGATCGACACGATGGTGTTGTTGAAGGTGCTCTTGATGTGCGCCTGCCCGTGGGCGACGTTCTTGCGTTCCTTGCGCCGGACCTTCTTGACTGCGGCCCCTGCGCGTGCCTTCGGTGGCATAAGTCAGTGCGCTCCTATTACTTCCGACCGGGCTTCTTCTTACCGGCGACCGTGCGCTTCGGGCCCTTGCGGGTACGAGCGTTGGTACGGGTCCGCTGGCCACGAACGGGAAGACCCCGGCGGTGGCGGATGCCCTGGTAAGCCCCGATCTCCACCTTGCGGCGGATATCCGCGGCGACCTCGCGGCGAAGGTCACCCTCAACCTTGAAATTGGCCTCGATGTAGTCGCGGAGCTGAACCAGCTCCTCTTCCGTGAGGTCCTTCGAGCGCTTGTCCAGGCCGATACCGGTCGCTGCCAGTGCTTCCACCGAGCGGGTCCGGCCGATCCCGAAGATGTAGGTGAGTGCGATCTCCATCCGCTTGTCGCGGGGGAGATCCACTCCGACGAGTCGAGCCATAAGTGGGCGTACTCCTCAGTCATTTCGGAGGTCTGTGCCGCTCCCATCCCGTCTGCCCGGACGGGCCCCGGCCTCCGACCGGGGGTGTGGCCACCAGAGGTGGCCGGGAGAAGCTTGTTCGTGGTGCCGGATCTGGCCAGCGAACCCGGGACTCAGCCCTGGCGCTGCTTGTGGCGCGCGTCGGTCTTGCAGATGACCATGACGCGGCCGTGCCGCCGGATGACCCGGCAGTTGTTGCAGATCCGCTTGACGCTCGGCTTGACCTTCACGGTTTGCCTTAACTCTCAGTCGGAACGGGACGTAATACCCCGCGTCCCCTACTACTTGTAGCGGTAGACGATGCGTCCACGGGTCAGGTCGTACGGCGAGAGCTCGACGACGACCCGGTCCTCGGGAAGGATGCGGATGTAGTGCTGCCGCATCTTGCCGGAGATGTGAGCCAGTACCTTGTGACCATTCGCGAGCTCCACGCGGAACATGGCGTTCGGCAGGGGCTCGATCACTCGGCCCTCGATCTCGATGGCTCCGTCTTTCTTTGGCATGTCCTCCGCTACCTGACATCGGGGTTGGGGCTAGCGCTCGTGCAGTGTCTTACCCGATCCTCAAAGGTATGAGGGCTCGGACCAGCCGCGGCTCCCGCAAACCTCGAAGCGCTGAGGACATGCAAGAGTGGACGCTGCGCGCCAGCTAGCCAGTGTACGCGCGCCCCAGCAACGACACCAAACCGAGGTCGCCGTTACCCGAGGTCGGGTGTGTCGCCTCCCGAAGAACCGGACATGTCGGTCTTTTTCGCCTTAGGCGGGAACGCCTGCTGAGTCCGCCGCTCGTTCTCCAGCGCCCGCCGCTCCTTCTCCTCGCGCTCCCTGAGCTCCCGGGCCGCGCGCTCCTCGACCTCGCGCCGTGGCGCGCCTGTCATCAACCCGTTGATAGTCCGCCAGAGCAGGGCCGCGGCCCAGATGCCGATGATCCAGCCCGGCCAGTAGTCGCCGAATCCGCTGATCGCCCAGATCGCGGTCAGGACCACCGCGGCCGGCACCCAGCTCTGCCACTGATGGAAGATCCACTCGGCGGTCGGGTTCTTCGGCTTGGGCTCCACCGCGGCGGCGGCCGGGACCGGGGGCTGACCCACCGGCAGGTCGGTCAGGAGACCGTCGAGGTCGCCATAGGTCTTGGCGGCGTACGCCTGCTGCATGCGCTCGTCGTATTCGCCGAGGTCGAGCCGGCCCTCGTTCAAAGCGTCCCGCAGGCGCTCGACCACCCGCTCCCGGTCGGCATCGGACGCCCGCATCTGGTCCCGGCGCATCTCCTCCGCCATCGCAGCCCCGCGTTTCAGTAACCGCGGCGGCGGGACCGGCGCTCGTCGCGGGCCGCCCGGTACGCCGCACGACGCTCATCCCGCTCGGCGTGGCCGTGGTTGTAGCCGAACCACTGGCCGCCGACGCCGAGGACGATCGGAATCAGCATCCAGACCGGCCAGAAGTAGACGAGGTGGCCGGCGCTCAGGCTGGTGACCGCCCAGATCAGCACGCAGACCAGGAAGGCTCCGCCGTAGGGCCCCGTCCAGCGGGCCCACTGGCCGCCGATGGAGTGCCCGGGCCCCGGCGCGACCGGGGAGGCGACCGGCGCGGCCGGCTGCACCTGGGACTGCTGCGGCGGCACGGTGCCCGGCAGGTCGTCGAGCAGCCCGTCCAGATCGGCGAAGGTCTTCGCGGCGTACGTCCTCTGCAGTCGCTCGTCGTACTCACTCAGGTCGAGGCGGCCCTCGTCGAGAGCCGTCTTGAGCTGATCCGCCACTGCCTTGCGATCGCTGTCGCCGGCCCGCATTCCCTCGCGCCCCATGCTTCCCAGCATGCCAGCCCAGCGCCGCAGTGGCGATCCCGGGTTGTTACGACTGCCGCGCCGTCACGAGGTCGCCCAGCCGCGCGCGGCCCCCGTCGACGGCGGTGGTGACCCACACCCCGTCCTCGACGAGCGCGATGGTGTGCTCCACGTGGGCCGCCCTCGACCGGTCGCGGGTCACCACGGTCCATCCGTCGTCCAGCTCGCTGGTGCGCGGCGAACCCATGGTGATCATCGGCTCGATGGCCAGGCACAGGCCGGGCACCAGCCTCGGGCCCTTGCCCGGCTTGCCGTGGTTGAGCACGTGCGGGTCCTGGTGCATCTCGGTGCCGATGCCGTGCCCGCCGTAGCCGTCGACGATGCCGTAACGGCCCCCCTTGCGGACCGCCTTCTCGACGTTGAACGAGATGTCGGTCAGCCGGCCCCGGCCGTTGGCGGCGCCACGGGCGGCGGCCGCGATCCCGGCCCACATCGCGTCCTCGGCCACCTCGGCCATGCGCAGCAGCGCCGGGTCGGTCTCCCCCACGCCGACTGTGATCGCCGAGTCGCCGTGCCAGCCGTGCAGGATGGCACCGCAGTCGAGGGAGAGGAGGTCGCCTTCGGCGAGGACCTGGTCGGCGCTTGGGATGCCGTGCACGACCTGCTCGTTGACCGAGGCGCAGATCGAGGCCGGGAAGCCGTGGTAGCCCTTGAACGACGGGATCGCGCCCGCGTCGCGGATGACCTTTTCGGCGATCTCGTCGAGGTCGGCGGTGGAGACGCCGGGAGCGACGGCCTCCCGCATCGCGGCCAGCGCGGCGGCGACGACCAGGCCGGCGCCGCGCATCAGTTCGATCTGCTCGGAAGTTTTCAGCTGAATGTCCAGCTGGGGGCGGCGCATGGTCAGCCCCCGTAGGACCGCAGGGCGTCGATAGCGCGCACGGTGACGTCCTCGACCGGACCGGTCGCGTCGATGCCTACGAGCTTGCCCTGGGCGCCGAAGAAGTCCACCAGTGGCGCGGTCTTGTCCGCGTACTCCACGAGGCGGTTGGCGATGGTCTCGGCCTTGTCGTCGTCCCGCTGGAACAGTTCCGAGCCGCAGCGGTCGCAGATGTTGTCCTTGCTGGTCGGGTCGAACTCGACGTGCCAGATCTTGCCGCAACCGCGACAGGTCCGGCGGCCCGAGAGCCGCCGGATGACCTCGTCGTCGTCGACCACGAGCTCCATCACCAGATCGAGCGCGGTGCCGAGGTCGGCCAGGAGCTTGTCGAGCGCCGACGCCTGCGGGACGGTCCTCGGGAAACCGTCCAGCAGGAAGCCGTCGCCCGCGTCGGGCTCGGCGAGCCGGTCCCGGACCATGTTGATGGTGACCTCGTCGGGAACCAGCTGGCCGGCGTCCATGTAGCGCTTGGCCTCGACACCCAGCGGCGTGCCCTGCGACACGTTGGCCCGGAAGATGTCCCCGGTCGAGATCTTCGGTACGGCGAGGTGGGCGGCGATGAACTCAGCCTGGGTCCCCTTGCCGGCCCCCGGGGGGCCCACCAGTACCAGCCGCACCTACATCGCCTCGCTTCGGTGAGAACGAGAAACGCCCGACGCATGAGCCCCCCGGCTCCGCGCCGCCACTACCGGAGGAACCCTTCATAGTTGCGCTGCATCAGCTGGCTCTCGATCTGCTTCACCGTCTCCAGGCCGACACCCACCATGATCAGCACCGCGGTACCACCGAACGGGAAGTTCTGGTACTGCTGCTGATTCAGCCAGATGAAGAAGAAGTTCGGCAGCACCGAGATCAGGCCGAGGTAGAGCGCGCCCGGCAGGGTGATCCGGCTGAGGATGAAGTCCAGGTAGTCGGCGGTCGGCTTGCCCGGGCGGATACCCGGCACGAAACCACCGTACTTCTTCATGTTGTCCGCGACCTCGGTCGGGTTGAACGTGATCGAGACGTAGAAGTACGTGAAGAAGATGATCAGCACGAAGTAGATGCTGATGTACAGGTAGCTCGTGGGGTCGGCGAGCCACTTCTCGATCCAGACCTGGTAGCCCTTGAGGTTGTTCTTGTCGAAGAACTGCAGGTAGAGCTGCGGCAGGTAGAGGAGCGAGGATGCGAAGATCACCGGGACGACACCGGCCTGGTTGACCTTCAGCGGGATGTAGGTCGAGGTGCCTCCGTACATCCGGCGGCCGATCATGCGCTTCGCGTACTGCACCGGGATGCGACGCTGAGCCTGCTCGATGAAGACCACCGCGCAGATGATGAGCAGCACCAGGATGATGACGAGGCCGAACTTGCCCCAGCCGCTCGACTCCTTGATCGTCCAGCCCTCACCGGGAAGGCGGGCCGAGATCGAGGTGAAGATCAGCACGGACATGCCGTTGCCGACGCCGCGGTCGGTGATCAACTCGCCGAGCCACATCACCACGCCGGTGCCGGCGGTCATCGTCAGCACCAGGACGGTGAGTGTCAGCCAGGACGGCAGGCCCGTGTTGGTGGGGACGATCTGCATCTTGGGGTCGCTCTGGTCACACGCGTTGCCGAACAGCTGTCCGGTGCGGGCGAGGGCGACGAACGCCGAGGACTGCAGGATCGCCAGGCCGAGCGTCAGGTAGCGGGTGTACTGCGTGATCTTCGCCTGGCCGGACTGGCCCTCCTTGCGGAGCTGCTCGAGGCGGGGAATCACCACGGTCAGCAGCTGCAGGATGATCGATGCCGTGATGTACGGCATGATGCCGAGTGCGAAGACCGACAGGTGCAGCAGCGCACCGCCGGAGAAGAGGTTGAGCAGGTTCAGAACTTGACCGCCGGAGTCGGTGGAGTTGACCACCTTGAGACACGCCTGCACGTTGGTGTAAGACACCCCCGGACTGGGCATGGTGGCGCCCAACCGGTACAGCGCGATGATCGCGACCGTGAACAGCAGTTTCTTGCGCAGGTCAGGCGTCCGGAACGCACTGGTAAAGGCGGAGAGCAACTTCTTCCTCCTGCGCGGAAGCCGCCGGATCCGGCGGGTGGGGGAAAGGCATCGGCCGGAAGGCCGATATTCCTAGCTGGGAACGGACTCTAACAGTCTTGGAGCGCCGCAGTGAGTCACGGTAGCCACCACTGCGGGTAGGCGCCCACCCGGCCCGAGGAACGGCTGGTCAGACGCCACAAAGGGGATGCTGCCCAGGCGACGCGTTTCTCATCGCCCGGGCGAGCACCCCCACGTATCACAGCTCGGTGGCGGAACCGCCGGCTGCCGCGATCTTCTCCTTGGCCGACCCGCTGAAGGCGTGCGCCGAGACGGTCAGCGACACACCCTCGAGCTCGCCCGAGCCGAGGACCTTGACCAGGTGGCCCTTGCGGACCGCACCGGCCTCGACCAGTTCGGCCGGGCCGACCTCGCCGCCGTTCGGGAACAGCTCGGCGAGCCGGTCCAGGTTCACGACCTGGAAGACGACCTTGTTCTTGTTCTTGAAGCCCTTGAGCTTCGGCAGGCGCATGTGGATGGGCATCTGCCCACCCTCGAACCGGGCCGGAACCTGGTAACGCGCCTTGGTGCCCTTGGTACCGCGACCGGCGGTCTTGCCCTTGGAGCCCTCACCGCGACCCACGCGGGTCTTCGCCGTCTTGGCACCGGGCGCCGGGCGCAGGTGGTGGACCTTGATCGCCATTACTCGACCTCCTCAACACTCACGAGGTGGTTCACGGCGAAGATCATGCCCCGAATCTCGGGGCGGTCCTCCTTGACCACCACATCGTTGATCCGCTTCAGGCCGAGCGACCGCAGGGAGTCCCGCTGGTTCTGCTTGCGGCCGATACCGGACCGGACCTGGGTGACCTTCAAGCGTGCCATCAGTGCACCGCCGCTTCCGCACGCGCTGCCAGCATGGCCGCCGGCGCCACGTCCTCGACAGGCAGACCACGACGGCTCGCGACCTGCTCCGGCGACTCGAGGCCCTTCAGCGCGGCCACCGTCGCGTGCACGATGTTGATCGGGTTCGACGAGCCGAGGCTCTTCGAGAGCACGTCGTGGATGCCCGCGCACTCGAGCACGGCACGCACCGGGCCACCGGCGATGACGCCGGTACCGGCGGAGGCCGGCTTGAGCAGCACGACACCCGCGGCCGCCTCACCGGTGATCGGGTGCGGGATGGTCGCACCGATCCGCGGAACCTTGAAGAAGTGCTTCTTGGCCTCCTCGACGCCCTTGGCGATGGCCGCGGGCACCTCCTTGGCCTTTCCGTAGCCGATACCGACGGTGCCGTCACCGTCGCCGACGATCACCAGGGCGGTGAAGCTGAAGCGACGACCACCCTTGACGACCTTGGCGACGCGGTTGATCGCGACGACCCGCTCGAGATGCGGGGTCTTGTCGACGGGCGCGTTGCCGCGGCCGCCCTCGCGGCGGTTGTCCCGGCGGTTGCCACCCTCGGTGTTACCGCCGGACCCGCCGCCTCGGCGCTGCTGACCAGGCATTGGTCAATTCCTCCTAGAACTCGAGTCCGGCTTCGCGGGCCGCCGACGCCAGCGCGGCGATCCGCCCGGCGTACTTGTTGCCACCGCGGTCGAAGACGACCTTGGAAATGCCCGCGGCCTTGGCCCGCTCCGCGAGCAGCGCGCCGACCTTGGTGGCCAGGGCGCTCTTGTCGCCCTCGCCGCCCCGGATGGACGCGTCGAGCGTGGACGCCGAGGCCAGCGTGTGGCCCTTGAGGTCGTCGATGATCTGCGCGGTGATGTGCCGCGAAGACCGGGTGACGACCAGGCGGGGACGCTCGGCGGAACCGCGGACGTTCTTGCGGACCCGGAAGTGCCGACGCGCCTTGCCGACGGCACGCGCGGCGGCGACACCGGCGCCATTGCGGCGCTTGAGCAGCGTGGCGGTCACTTCTTACCTGCCTTTCCAGCCTTGCGGCGGATGACCTCGCCCTGGTACTTCACGCCCTTGCCCTTGTAGGGCTCCGGCGGACGGATCTTCCGGATGTTGGCGGCGACCTCGCCGACCAGCTGCTTGTCGATCCCGGCGACGGTGAACTGCGTCGGGCGCTCCACCGAGAAGGTGATGCCCGCCGGCGGAACCACGTTGACCGGGTGCGAGAAGCCCAGAGCGAACTCCAGGTCCTTGCCCTTCGCGGCCACGCGGTAGCCAGTGCCGTTGATCTCCAGGGTCTTCTTGTAGCCCTCGGTGACGCCGACGATCATGTTGGCGACCAGGGTACGAGAAAGGCCGTGCAGCTCCTTGGCCTTGCGCTCGTCATTGGGACGGTTGACGTGCAGCTCGGTGCCGTCCCGCTCGACCGTGATCGGTTCGGCGACGGTGTGCGAGAGCTCGCCCTTGGGGCCCTTGACCTTGACGGTCTGCCCCGTGATGGTGACATCGACGCCGGCCGGGACCGGGATCGACTTACGTCCGATTCGCGACATGTCAAAGTCTCCAGTTACCAGACGAAGGCGAGGACTTCCCCGCCAACGCTCCGCTTGCGGGCCTGCTTGTCGGTCAGCAGCCCCTGGGACGTCGAAATGATCGCGACGCCCAGGCCACCGAGCACACGCGGGAGCTCGTCGGCCTTGGCGTACACCCGAAGACCGGGCTTCGAGACGCGCTTGATGCCGGCGAGGCTGCGCTCGCGGCTCTGGCCGTACTTGAGCTCTACGACCAGACGCCTGCCGACGGCGCCTTCCTCGGGCTCCTCGGCCGACCAGGAAGCGATGTAGCCCTCGGCCTTGAGGACCTCGGCGATGTTCGCCTTGATCTTCGAGAAGGGCATGGTCACCTTGTCGTGGTACGCCTGGTTGGCGTTTCGCAGACGCGTAAGCATGTCTGCGATCGGGTCCGTCATCGTCATGGGTATTCGTCAACCTTTCTCGCCGGGGTTCCCGGTTCGACCGGGCCTACGGCGAAGCGGTAATACAAGTCGGGGTTACCAGGAGGCCTTGGACACGCCGGGCAGCTCACCACGGTGGGCCATGTCCCGCACACAAACCCGGCACAGGCCGAACTTGCGGTAGACCGAGTGCGGGCGACCGCACTTCTGGCAGCGGGTGTACGCCCGTACGGCGAACTTCGGCTTCGCGGCCGCCTTGATGATCAGCGCCTTCTTAGCCATTCTCAGTTCTCCTTGAACGGGAAGCCCAGGAGCTTGAGCAGCGCCCGGCCCTCGTCGTCGGTCGTGGCGGTCGTGACCACCGTGATGTCCATGCCCCGCGTGCGATCGATCCGGTCCTGGTCGATCTCGTGGAACACCGACTGCTCGGTCAGGCCGAACGTGTAGTTGCCGTGGCCGTCGAGCTTGCGCCCGTCGAGACCGCGGAAGTCGCGGATACGCGGCAGCGCGATCGACAGCAGCCGGTCCAGGAACTCCCACATCCGGTCGTTGCGGAGGGTGACCTTCGCGCCGATCGGCATGCCCTCACGCAGCTTGAACTGCGCGATGGACTTGGTGGCCCGGCGGACCAGCGGCTTCTGGCCGGTGATCGTGGTCAGATCCCGCACGGCACCGTCGATCAGCTTGGCGTCGCGGGCGGCCTCGCCCACACCCATGTTCACGACGACCTTCACGAGGCCGGGAACCTGCATGGGGTTGCCGTACTTGTACTGCTCCTGAAGCGCGCCGATGACCTCGGCACGGTACTTCTGCTTCAGACGGGGCAGCGTCTTGGTTTCGGTAGCGGCAGTCATCAGAGTTCCTTACCGGTCGTACGCGCGATGCGGACCTTCTGGCCGTTGTCGTCGATCCGGTAGCCGATCCGCGTCGGCTTGCCCTGGTCGTCCACGATCTGCACGTTCGAGATGTGGATGGGGGCTTCCTGGGTCACGATGCCACCGGTCTTCGAACCACGCTGGGTGGTACGGATGCGTTCATGCCTCTTGACGCGGTTGACGCCCTCGACCAGGAGCTTGTCCTGCCGTGGGTAGGCCGCGATGACCTTGCCCTTGGCACCCTTGTCCTTGCCGGCGATGACGACGACCGTGTCGCCCTTCTTGATCTTCACGGTCAGAGCACCTCCGGCGCCAGGCTGATGATCTTCATGAACCGCTTGTCGCGCAGCTCGCGCCCGACCGGGCCGAAGATGCGGGTACCGCGGGGGTCGCCACCGTCGCGGATGATGACGGCGGCATTCTCGTCGAAGCGGATGTACGAGCCGTCCGGCCGACGCCGTTCCTTGCTGGTGCGCACGATGACCGCCTTGACGACGTCACCCTTCTTCACACCCGCGCCCGGAATGGCGTCCTTGACCGTGGCGACGATGACGTCACCGATGCTCGCGTAACGACGACCGGAGCCGCCGAGTACGCGGATGCACAGGATCTCGCGCGCACCCGTGTTGTCAGCGACACGAAGTCGCGACTCCTGCTGGATCACTGGGGTCTCCTATGTCTGCCAGTTCTCCGGGCGCCCTCTTGCCGAAGTTCTGGTTTCGGCTGGATGGCGTCCGAAGCTTGGCGGAACGAAGGTCCGCTGGGCCGACCGGGGGCCGGCCCAGCGCACTCTCACTTGGCCTTTTCGAGGATCTCCACGATCCGCCACCGCTTGGTGGCGGAGAGCGGACGGGTCTCCATCAGGGAAACCCGGTCGCCGATACCGCACGCGTTCTGCTCGTCGTGCACGTAAAGCTTGCGCGTGCGACGCAGCACCTTGCCGTAGAGCGCGTGCTTGACGCGGTCCTCGACCTCGACTACGACGGTCTTGTCCATCTTGTCGCCGACCACGAGCCCCTCGCGCACCTTGCGCTGGGCACGGGGAGCAGCAGTGCTGTTCTCGCTCATGCAGTCACCTCATCCGGCGCAACCGAGAGCCCCAGCTCGCGCTCACGCATGATCGTGTAGATCTTCGCGATGTCCTTGCGGACGACCTGAAGCCGCCGGTGGTTGTCGAGCTGGCCGGTCGCACCCTGCACCCGCAGGTTGAAGAGCTCGCCCTTGGCCTCCCGAAGCCGGGCCACCAGGTCCTCTTCAGAGAGTTCCCGGAGCTCGGCCGCTTTCACGCCCGCCGCCATCAGCTTTCACCCAATTCGCGTGTAACGATGCGGCACTTCATCGGGAGCTTGTGGATCGCGCGGCGCATCGCCTCACGCGCGATCGTCTCGTTCGGGAACGACATCTCGAAGAGAATGCGTCCCGGCTTGACGTTCGCCACCCACCACTCGGGAGAACCCTTACCGGAACCCATGCGGGTTTCGGCCGGCTTCTTGGTCAGGGCCTGGTCGGGGAAGACCGAGATCCAGACCTTGCCGCCACGCTTGATGTGGCGGGTCATCGCGATACGGGCCGACTCGATCTGCCGGTTGGTCACGTACGCGGGCTCCAGCGCCTGGATACCGAACTCGCCGAAGACGACCCGGTTGCCGCCCTTGGACGCGCCGTGGCGGTCCGGGTGGTGCGGCTTGCGGAAGCCCTTCGGGGGCTTACGCGGGATCAGCATGGGTCAGCCCTCCTGCTGCGTTTCGGCCGCGGCCGGAGCAGCGGCAGTCTCGTTCTGCGCGGGCGCGGGCTCGGACTGCGCCGCCTGAGCGGCACGGCCGGCCTCGGTGCCGCCGGCGGTGGTGCCCGACGAGCCCGAACGGGTACGGCGCGGACGATCCGGACGGTCCGAGCGGTCACGGCGCGGACGCGCGGGCGCCTCGGGGGCGACCTCGCGACCCGGCACGGCGTCGCCCTTGTAGATCCAGACCTTCACACCGATGCGGCCGAACGTGGTACGGGCCTCGAAGAAGCCGTACTCGATGTTGGCGCGCAGGGTGTGCAGCGGAACGCGACCCTCGCGGTAGAACTCCGTACGGCTCATCTCCGCGCCGCCGAGGCGGCCGGAGACCTGCACCCGGATGCCCTTGCAGATCGGGTTCTTCATCGCCGACTGCATGGCCTTGCGCATCGCCCGGCGGAAGCTGACCCGGGAGGACAGCTGCTCGGCGACGCCCTGCGCCACGAGCTGTGCGTCCGACTCCGGGCTCTTCACCTCGAGGATGTTGAGCTGGACCTGCTTGCCGGTCAGCTTCTCGAGCTCGCCGCGGATGCGGTCGGCCTCGGCGCCCTTACGGCCGATGACGATGCCCGGCCGGGCGGTGTGGATGTCCACGCGGACCCGGTCACGGGTGCGCTCGATGTCCACCTTGGAGATGCCGGCGCGCTCGAGGCCCTTGGACATCATGCGGCGGATCTTGACGTCCTCGCCGATGTAGTCCTTGTAGAGCTTGTCCGCGAACCAGCGGCTCTTCCAGTCGGTGGAGATACCGAGGCGGAATCCGGTGGGGTGAACTTTCTGGCCCATTACTCGGACTCCTCCGTGGTCTCGGGCTCTGCCCCTGAATTCTGAGCAGTGGCGGCGCTCGTTTTCGCGGGCGCTGCCTTCTTCGCCGCCGCGGCCTTCTTGGCCGGCCGGGCGACCTGGACCGCCTCGACGGCGATCGTGATGTGGCAGGTGCGCTTGCGGATCCGGTACGCCCGGCCCTGCGCCCGCGGACGGAAGCGCTTGAGAGTCGGACCCTCGTCGACGAACGCCTCGCTGACGAGGAGTGCGTCGGGATCCAGCCGCTCGTTGTTCTCCGCGTTCGCGATAGCGCTCGCGAGCACCTTGTAGACCTGCTCGCTCGCCGCCTGCGGCGCGAACTGCAGGACTGTCAGAGCCTCCTTCGCGGGCAGTCCGCGGACGAGGTTGACCACACGGCGTGCCTTGTTCGGCGAGATGCGGACGTGCTTCGCAACCGCACGACTGCCCGGAAGCGCCGGTGCATCGTTCTTTACTGGCATCGCTGTGACCCCTTTCTTGTCCGTGGACTGACTAGCGACGACGGCTCTTGCGGTCGTCCTTCTCGTGACCCTTGAACGTGCGGGTCAGAGCGAACTCCCCGAGCTTGTGCCCGACCATGGCCTCGGTGATGAACACCGGGACGTGCTTGCGCCCGTCGTGCACCGCGATCGTGTGCCCCAGCATTTCGGGGATGATCGTCGAGCGCCGCGACCAGGTCTTGATGACGTTCTTCGAGTTCTTGTCGTTCTGGACTTCCACCTTCTTGAACAGGTGGTCGTCGACGAACGGGCCCTTCTTCAGGCTGCGAGGCATCTTCTTCTACTCCCGTTACCCGCGCTTGCGGGTGGCGTAGCGGCGGCGAACGATCAGCTTGTCGCTCTCCTGGCCCTTGCGGCGGGTACGACCCTCCGGCTTACCAGCCGGGTTGACCGGGTGGCGACCACCAGAGGTCTTACCCTCACCACCACCGTGCGGGTGGTCGATCGGGTTCATGGCGACACCACGGACGGTCGGGCGCTTGCCCTTCCAACGCATGCGGCCGGCCTTGCCCCAGTTGATGTTCGACTGTTCGGCATTGCCGATCTCGCCGACCGTCGCGCGGCAGCGGATGTCGACCCGGCGGATCTCACCGGAGGGCATACGCAGCGTGGCGTACGCGCCCTCACGGCCGAGCAGCTGGATACCGACACCGGCCGAGCGGGCCATTTTGGCGCCACCGCCGGGACGAAGCTCCACACCGTGGACCGTCGTACCGACCGGGATGTTGCGCAGGGGAAGGTTGTTCCCCGGCTTGATGTCCGCGCCCGGACCCGACTCCACGGTGTCGCCCTGGCTCAGGTCCTTCGGCGCGAGGATGTAGCGCTTCTCGCCGTCGGCGTAGTGCAGCAGCGCGATGCGGGAGGTGCGGTTCGGGTCGTACTCGATGTGCGCGACCTTGGCCGGCACGCCGTCCTTGTCGACCCGCTTGAAGTCGATCAGCCGGTACTGCCGCTTGTGGCCGCCGCCCTGGTGCCGGGTGGTGATCCGGCCGTGGACGTTGCGGCCGCCCTTCTTGGGCAGCGGAACCAGCAGAGACTTCTCCGGCGTCGACCGGGTGATCTCGGCGAAGTCGGCGACGCTGGAGCCACGACGGCCCGGCGTGGTCGGCTTGTACTTACGGATAGCCATGATTTACACCCCTTAGCTGACCGGGCCGCCGAAGGCCTCGATACGGTCACCGTCAGCCAGCTTGACCATCGCGCGCTTGGTCGCCTTGCGACGGCCGAAGCCCGTCTTGGTCCGCTTGCGCTTGCCCTCGCGGTTCGCGGTGTTCACCGTCAGCACGCGGACATCGAAGATCTGCTGGATCGCGATCTTGATCTGGGTCTTGTTCGCGTCCGGGTGGACGAGGAACGTGTACCAGTTCTGGTCGAGAACGCTGTAGCTCTTCTCGGAGACCACCGGCGCGACGATCACGTCACGCGGGTCGGCGATGGTAGTCACTTGTTCCCCTCCTCAGCGGCCGCCGGCACGCCCAGGAATTCGTCGAGCGCGTCCTTGGTGAAGACCACGTCGTCGGCGACCAGCACGTCGTACGTGTTGAGCTGACCGGACTCGATCAGGTGCACGGACGCCTCGTTGCGCAGCGAGAGCCAGTTCAACTCGTCGGTGCTGCTGAGGACGACCAGGACCTTCCTCGACTCGGTCACCTTGCGCAGGGTGGCGATCGCGGCCTTGGTCGACGGCTTGTCGCCGCTGACGAACGCCTCGATCACGTGCACCCGCTCGTCGCGGGCCCGGTCGGAGAGAGCGCCACGCAGGGCGGCGACCTTCATCTTCTTGGGGGTCCGCTGGCTGTAGTCGCGGGGCACGGGACCGTGCACGACGCCACCGCCGGTGAACTGCGGCGCGCGGATCGAGCCCTGGCGGGCGCGACCGGTGCCCTTCTGCTTGTACGGCTTCTTGCCGCCGCCGGCGACCTCGCCGCGGTTCTTGGCCTTCGCCGTACCCTGGCGGGCCGCGGCCAGCTGCGCCACGACGACCTGGTGCATCAGCGGGATGTTGGCCTGCACGTCGAAGATGTCGCCGGGCAGCTCGACCGAGCCGGCCTTGGCGCCCTCGGCGTTGAGCACGTCAACCGAGCTCACTTGGCACCGCCCTTCTTAGCCGCGGTACGGAGCAGGATGAGCCCACCCTTGGGGCCGGGAACCGCGCCCCGCACGAGGATCAGGTTGTTCTCGGCGTCGACCGCCTGCACCGTGAGGTTCTGGGCGGTGAAGCGCTGGCTGCCCATCCGGCCGGCCATCCGCACGCCCTTGAACACGCGGCCCGGGGTGGCGCAGGCGCCGATCGAGCCGGGTGAGCGGTGCTTGCGCTCGACACCGTGGCTGCTCTTGAGACCGTGGAAGCCGTGCCGCTTCATGACGCCGGCGTAGCCCTTGCCCTTGGTCTTTCCGGTGACGTCGATCGGCGTACCCGCCGCGAACGTCTCGACGGTGACCTCTTGGCCGAGCTCGTACGACTCGGCGTCGGTGGTGCGCAGCTCAACCAGGTGGCGGCGCGGCGAAACGCCGGCCTTGGCGAACTGCCCGCTCTTCGGCTTGTTGACCTTGCGCGGGTCGATCGCACCGAACGCCAGCTGAACCGCCGAGTAGCCGTCCTTGTTGTCCGTGCGGACCTGGGTCACGACGCACGGGCCGGCCTGCACCACGGTCACGGGGACGACCTTGTTGTTGTCCCAGACCTGGGTCATGCCGAGCTTGGCGCCCAGGATGCCCTTAACTTGCCTGTCCATTAGTCCGGATCCCTACAGCTTGATCTCGATGTCGACGCCAGCCGGCAGGTCGAGGCGCATGAGCGAGTCGACCGTCTTCGGAGTCGGGTCGATGATGTCGATCAGCCGCTTGTGCGTGCGCATCTCGAAGTGCTCGCGCGAGTCCTTGTACTTGTGCGGCGAACGGATCACGCAGAAACGGTTGATCTCCGTGGGCAGCGGCACCGGGCCTGCAACCTGTGCCCCGGTACGCGTGACCGTCTCAACGATCTTCCGCGCCGAGGAGTCGACGACCTCGTGGTCGTAGGCCTTCAGCCGGATGCGGATCTTCTGTCCCGCCATGGTGGCTTCTGTTTCCTTCTCTCGATGCCGCTACGTGCGAAAGCGGTGGCCCTCGCATGCCCGCAGGACCCTTGATCCTGCGATGTCCGACCCCCGCGGTCGGGCGTGTCGCGCAAACTGACGTTATTCAGCGTTCAGACAAACATGATCACGGGGATCAGATGGTGTCGGCCGGGCAACAAACACGTCCTGACACCGGGCGAGGGGGGTCGACTGCCTGAGCTCGATCTACATGGAGCTAGATCAGCCTGGACAGCCAACCCCCCTGCGCGGACGCAACCTGACTAGTATGCCGTACTCATCGCGGCAATGCTAATCGGGGTACTAATACTCAGTTGATGATCTTCGTGACCGTTCCGGCGCCGACGGTGCGGCCACCCTCACGGATCGCGAACTTCAGGCCCTGCTCCATGGCGATCGGCTGGATCAGCTTGACCGCCATCGAGGTGGAGTCGCCCGGCATGACCATCTCGGTGCCCTCGGGCAGCGTGACGACGCCGGTGACGTCCGTGGTGCGGAAGTAGAACTGCGGCCGGTAGTTCTGGAAGAACGGGGTGTGCCGGCCACCCTCCTCCTTCGAGAGGATGTAGACCTGGCCCTCGAACTCCGTGTGGGGAGTCGTGGTGCCCGGCTTCACGACGACCATGCCGCGCTCGACGTCCTCGCGCTTGATACCGCGCAGCAGGAGGCCGACGTTCTCACCCGCGCGAGCCTCGTCGAGCAGCTTGCGGAACATCTCGATGCCGGTGCAGACGGTCTTCGTCGACTTCTCGCGGATGCCGACGATCTCGACCTCCTCGTTCGGCTTGAGGATGCCACGCTCGGCGCGACCGGTGACGACCGTTCCACGACCGGTGATCGTGAAGACGTCCTCGATCGGCATGAGGAACGGCTTGTCGGTGTCCCGCTCGGGCTGCGGAATCGCGGTGTCGACCGCGTTCATCAGCTCCATGAGCTTGGCGGTCCACTCCTTGTCGCCCTCGAGCGCCTTGAGCGCCGAGACGCGCACGACCGGCAGGTCGTCGCCCGGGAACTCGTAGGTGCTGAGCAGCTCGCGGACCTCGAGCTCGACGAGCTCGAGGAGCTCCTCGTCGTCGACCATGTCCGACTTGTTCAGCGCCACGACGATGTACGGAACGCCGACCTGGCGGGCCAGGAGCACGTGCTCCTTGGTCTGCGGCATCGGGCCGTCGGTCGCGGCGACCACCAGGATCGCGCCGTCCATCTGCGCGGCACCGGTGATCATGTTCTTGATGTAGTCAGCGTGGCCGGGGCAGTCCACGTGCGCGTAGTGACGCGCCGCGGTCTGGTACTCGACGTGCGCGATCGAGATCGTGATGCCGCGGGCCTTCTCCTCCGGCGCCTTGTCGATCTCGTCGAACGGGGTGTACGGGTTCAGGTCCGGGAACTCGTCGTGCAGGACCTTGGTGATGGCCGCAGTCAGCGTCGTCTTACCGTGGTCGATGTGACCAATGGTGCCGATGTTGACGTGCGGCTTAGTCCGCTCGAACTTCGCCTTCGCCACTGGTGTCCTCCTGTGGACTGTGTCTTTTCTTGCGCCCGGCACGCCCGATAAGGCGATAGGGACTCTGTCGACTGCTCGTGCGCGTGCGGCCCTCGACGGACCGCACGCGCCTCAACGCATCAGGCTGAGGGAACCTCAGGCACCCGTCGCCTTTGCGATGATCTCCTTCGCCACGCTCTGCGGAACTTCGGCGTAGGAGTCGAACTGCATGCTGTAGCTGGCCCGGCCCTGGGTCTTCGACCGGAGGTCGCCGACGTAGCCGAACATCTCGGACAGCGGCACCAGCGACTTGATGACTCGGGCGCCGGAGCGCTCCTCCATCGACTGGATGATGCCGCGCCGGGAGTTGAGGTCGCCGATCACGTCGCCCATGTTGTCCTCGGGCGTGGTGACCTCGACGGCCATCATCGGCTCAAGCAATGCCGGGTCGGCCTTGCGGGCCGCTTCCTTCATCACCATGGAGCCGGCGATCTTGAACGCCATTTCCGACGAGTCGACCTCGTGGTACTGGCCGTCGACGAGCGTCAGCCGGACGCCGACCAGCGGGTAGCCGGCCAGCACGCCGTACTGCAGCGCGTCCTGGGCACCGGCGTCGACCGACGGGATGAACTCCCGCGGGATGCGACCACCGGAGACCGCGTTGACGAACTCGTAAGTGGGAGCGTCGGCGGTCAGCGGCAACGGCTCGACGGTGACGACGACCTTCGCGTACTGACCCGAGCCACCGGTCTGCTTCTTGTGGACGAGCGTGAGCTTCTCCACGGTGCCGCGGATCGTCTCGCGGTACGCCACCTGCGGCTTACCGATGTTCGCCTCGACGTTGAACTCGCGCCGCATGCGGTCGACGAGGATGTCGAGGTGCAGCTCGCCCATGCCGGCGATGACCGTCTGACCGGTCTCCTCGTCGTTCCAGACGCGGAAGGTCGGGTCTTCCTCGGCCAGGCGCTGGATCGCGGTGCCCAGCTTCTCCTGGTCCGACTTGGTCTTCGGCTCGATCGCCACCTGGATGACCGGCTCCGGGAACGTCATCGACTCCAGGATCACCGGGTGCGCCGGGTCACTCAGCGTGTCGCCGGTGGTGGTCTGCTTGAGACCCTGCACCGCGATGATGTCGCCGGCCCACGCCGTTGGGCGCTCTTCGCGCTTGTTGGCGTGCATCTGGTAGATCTTGCCGATCCGCTCCTTCCGGTCCTTGGTGGAGTTGACCACCTGGGAACCGGACTCGAGCGTGCCGGAGTAGACCCGGACGTAGGTCAGCTTGCCGAGGTGCTTGTCCGTCTGGATCTTGAAGGCCAGGCCGGAGAAGGGCTCGCTGTTGGACGGCTTCCGCAGCAGCGGCGTCTCGCCGTCCGGCGCGGTGCCCTCGATGGCCGGAACGTCCAGCGGCGACGGCAGGTAGTCGATCACGGCGTCGAGCATGGGCTGAACGCCCTTGTTCTTGAACGCCGAACCGCACAGCACCGGGTTCGCCTTGCTGGCGATCGTGGCGCGCCGGATGGCCGCCTTGATCTCCTCGTTCGAGACTTCCTCGCCCTCGAGGTACTTGAGCATGACGTCGTCGTCCACGTCGGCGAGCGTCTCGATCAGCTTCTCGCGCCACTCGTTCGCGGAGTCGACCAGGTCGGCCGGGATCTCCTCGACCGCGTAGTCGTCGCCCTTCTGGGTCTCGCCGCGCCAGGTGAGCGCGCGCATACCGATCAGGTCGACGACGCCGATGTGGTCGCCCTCAAGACCGATCGGGATCTGCACCACGAGCGGGGTCGCGTTCAGCCGGTCGATCATCATCTGCACGCAGCGGAAGAAGTCCGCGCCGGTCCGGTCGAGCTTGTTGACGAAGCACATCCGGGGAACGTGGTACTTGTCCGCCTGGCGCCAGACGTTCTCGGTCTGCGGCTCCACGCCGGCGACACCGTCGTAGACCGCAACCGCACCGTCCAGCACACGCAGCGACCGCTCCACCTCGACCGTGAAGTCGACGTGGCCGGGCGTGTCGATGATCTGGATCGTGTGGCCCTTCCACTCGCACTTGGTGGCGGCGGAAGTGATCGTGATACCGCGCTCCTGCTCCTGCTCCATCCAGTCCATGACGGCGGCGCCCTCGTGGACCTCACCGATCTTGTACGTGATGCCGGTGTAGAACAGGATTCGCTCAGTAGTCGTGGTCTTACCGGCATCGATGTGCGCCATGATGCCGATGTTGCGTACGTTGGCGAGCGCGTCTGCGGCGGCCACTTCAATCCCTACTTTTCTTCGTCGTCGTCTCGTGGACCGGTAACGACTTCTGCCGCGGCCCGGCGAACGCCGGGCCGGCAGGCGGGTCTTACCAGCGGTAGTGCGCGAAGGCCTTGTTGGACTCCGCCATCTTGTGGGTGTCCTCGCGCCGCTTGACGGCGGCACCGAGACCGTTGCTGGCGTCGAGCAGCTCGTTCTGGAGACGCTCGATCATGGTCTTCTCGCGGCGGGCCTTGGAGTACTGGACCAGCCAGCGCAGACCGAGAGTGGTCTGCCGCGGCGTACGGACCTCGACCGGAACCTGGTAGGTCGCGCCACCGACACGGCGGCTGCGGACCTCGAGGGTCGGCTTGACGTTGTCCATCGCGCGCTTGAGGGTCACCACGGGGTCGGTGCCGCTCTTCTCGCGGGCACCCTCCAGGGCGCCGTACACGATGCGCTCGGCGAGCTGGCGCTTGCCGCCGACCAGGATCTTGTTGATCAGCTGCGTGACCAGCGGCGAGTTGTAAACCGGGTCGGCGACCACTGGGTGGCGCGGAGCGGGGCCTTTACGAGGCATGTCAGCTCTTCTCCTTCTTCGCGCCGTACCGGCTGCGAGCCTGCTTGCGGTTGCGGACACCCTGGGTGTCCAGCGAACCGCGGACGATCTTGTAGCGGACGCCGGGGAGGTCCTTCACCCGGCCGCCACGCACGAGCACGATCGAGTGCTCCTGAAGGTTGTGGCCAACGCCGGGGATGTACGCCGTGACCTCGATCTGGCTGCTGAGCTTCACACGAGCGACCTTGCGCAGCGCGGAGTTCGGCTTCTTGGGGGTAGTGGTGTACACGCGCGTGCACACGCCGCGCCGCTGAGGGCTTCCCTTCAGCGCCGGCGTCTTGGTCTTGCTCGTCTTCGCCTGGCGGCCCTTTCGGACCAGCTGCTGGATCGTGGGCACCGGGTTTCTCCGCTCCCTTCGGCCGCTCCTAGGCGGCCGGACCGTCTTGTTATGACTCTGTGTGTGCTGGTCACCTCCCCGTCCCGGGGAGGAGTCCGGCACCCGCGGTCGGGCGTGTCGTCCGGCTCACGGTCCCGCCACGCGCTCACACGCGTTTCGGGTCTTGTTCTGTGCCAGCTCCAAGATGTCTCAGAGCCGAGCTCTCGTTGCGCTCGACGCCCCGCGCTCGGCATCAGCCGAAGGAGGCACGCACAAGTTGCCCGAGCAAGCTCGGGCGCGAGGGGAAAGACTACCTACCACAAGCACCCAGGTCAAAACGAGCGGATCGCTGTCCACTCTTGTCGCATGACCGGGGCTCTCACGATTGATATCTCCAACACAAGTGTACCGGGTGCTCCGGAGCGGTTTCGCCGCGGTGCCGGATCACCCGGAAAGGCAATCTCGTCGCTCAGGACGAGACTTGCAACACCAGGGCCAACGCCAGGGAGAGCAGGGCAATTCCCGCCCCGGCGCAACCGCAGACGAGGCCGCTGATCGCCATGCCGCCGCCGGTGAAACGCACCTGGCCGGTGTGCCCGGAACGGCGGATCTGCCGCCGGGCGACCAGGCCGAGCGCGACCGCCCCGGCTCCGAAAATGACACTGAGCAGCGTGAAAGCGCCCGACACCCAACCGCCCCAGCCGCTCTGGGCACCCATCACGCCGAAGCAGAGCACGAGAATCGAGACCAGAATGGAGCCGATGCCCGCGACCAGTGAGCCGACGGCCAGGCCGGACGTGATCGGCATGACTCGCAACTGGACGAGGCCGAACTCGGTGCCCGGCAGCGGGTCGACCCGCTCCGGCTGCCAGCGCCCGGACGGGGGCGGAGGCGGCACATAGACCGGCGAGGTCTGCGCGGGGTGTTGCTGCGCCGGCGGCGCGCTCGGTGGCGGGAAGGGATCGGCCGCCGGCTGCTGGGTCATGAGAGAAGCATGTCACCCGAACGAGGCTCGCCGCAGCCCGCCCTGGCCGGGCCCTCGCCGGCTCAGTCGGTGCCCGGCGCGAAGTCGGTGCCGCCCGGCCGTGCGGCCAGGTGCAGCAGCCCGGCGATGGTGGCCACGACCAGCGCGGCCAGCGCCAGCACGATGCCGGCCCAGGCCAGCCGGCGGCCCCGCCGGATCCACGCCGAGCCGGTCAGATAACCGCCCGCCTGCCACGCCTGACGGGACGCCTGACGGGCCAGCACGAGCGCGAGGGTGGCCGGAATCACCCCACCGACGAACGCGCCGGTCAGAAAGCCCAGGAGGCCGAGCGCGAAGACCGCCCGCGCCTTGGTCGAGGGCTCCGGGTCCGGATCCATCGGATGGCGGGTGGGCACGGCCGCGGGAAGGGTCACCCACCCATAGTCGGCCGTAGTGCTCGGTGGCGGCCTGGGGGTCGCCGCTCGCAGCGTGTAGCCACCCCGCGAATTGCTCCCATTGGCCGAGCTGATCGAC
>NZ_JBFBAD010000033.1:0-87589 GCF_040682075.1 Actinoplanes sp. NPDC051411
GGGGGGGGGGGGGGGGGGGGGGGGGGGGGGGGCCCGGGGGGGGGGCGCCGTGGGGGGGGCCCCGGCCCCCGGGCGTCGGGCCCGCGGCGCCCCCCCCCCCCCGGCCCGCGGCGGGCGCGCCGCGCGCCCCCCCGCCACACCTGTCGTGATCGATGCCCGTGTTGACGAGAAACGGACGAATGCGGATGCTGGCCCAGTGATACCGATATCGCGGATGTCTCCCTCCACTGCCGATGTGCCGGTCATCGCCGTGAGCGTGGCGTCATGACCGCACCCCACGAGAACATCAAGATCTTCGATCTCCGCCCGGTCGAGGCGGTCGGCGGCCTCATCCCGGGCGGCCTGCACTGCGTGCCGGTCATGGCCGGGCTGCCCGGCCTGGGCATCGAGACCGACGTCGTCGGCATCCTGCACGGCGCCGACGGCCTGCGCATCCTCGACCCCGAGCCGCACGGGATCGGCCAGCGGGTCCGGAAGTTCTTCGAGAGCTGGGGCTACCAGGCCGAGATCATCAAGCTCTTCGACGAGGGACTGCGCAAGGGCGAGTCGTTGGTCGTCGTCCCCGCCGCGTACGAGGACCGGGGCGGAATCGCCCACCTGATGGCCGGCAACGGTGGCCACGCCGTCTACTACTTCGGAGTCGGGCACGTGGAGTCGCTGACCGGCCCGTGATCCGGCCCGGGTAAGACGGCGCACCGATGGCGGCACAAGGAGATGACCGGGACGGCGATCAGGGCCGGCCCGGTCATCGAGGTGAGGAGACCCGATGGCACAACCGGATGACCGCCCCGCGGTCGTCGACGGCGATCTTGTGACCGCCGTCGACATGGTGAGCGCTCTGACCAGCGCACCGCTGCGTTTCGAGGACGGGTCGACGCAGGTCTTCCGCCGGGACGGAAGCACGATCTACACCGAGCGGGGCCGTCCGACCGACGGCACCTGGTCGGTGGTCGAGGACGGAAAGTTCTCGTCGTTCTGGCCGCCCATCTACCGGGCGACCTACCTCCTGCAGTGGATCGTCGCCGACGGCGAGCGGGTAGGCCTCCGTTTCGTCGACGCCGCCGGCGGCCGGCGGTTCGACGGCCGCTTCCAGTAGCTCAGGCTCGGTCCGGCTCCTGGTCGAACAGGTGCCGGTACTGCCCGTAGCCCGCGGCCTCGAGGTCGGCGACCGGGATGAACCGCATGGCGGCCGAGTTCATGCAGTAGCGCAGGCCGCCGTCCTCGGCCGGCCCGTCGTCGAAGACGTGGCCCAGATGGCTGTCGCCGTGGGCCGAGCGGACCTCGATGCGGGTCATCCCGTAGGTGGTGTCCTTCTTCTCGACGATGTTGGCCGGCTCCAGCGGCACGGTGAAGCTCGGCCAGCCGGTGTGGCTGTCGTACTTGTTGATCGACGCAAACAGCGGCTCGCCGGAGACGAGGTCGACGTAGATGCCCGGCTCTTTGTTGTCGAAGTACGCATTTCGGAACGCCGGCTCGGTGTCGCCGTCCTGAGTGACGCGGCGCTGCTCGGTCGTCAGTTGGGCGATCGCGTCCGGATCCTTGCTGTAGGTGTCAGCCATCGCTGCTCCCTGTTCGTTGCCGGGTTCGTCGCCGGCCGAGCGGCTCGGCGTCGCTGGACGTCTGGTACCTATCCTGTGGTTCGTCGCCGCAAGCTTCTTACCTCGCGGGTGCCCACCGGCCGCCGCCTGCGCGTAGTCGAGCCCGTGGGTCACGCCCCGTCGACCGTAGCCCCGACACGAGCGTGGCGCGATCCTCTCGCCGGCCCCTCCGGCGGGTCCTCGTCCAGGCCGCCGCCTCGGCCCGGGCCGACCCGCGGACCCCGGGGTCCGCGGGCCGGAGGTGTCAGGCCCTTGTCCGCTTCGGGAGCTTCCACCCGGGGCGGGGGAAGTGGCAGGTGTAGCCGTTGGGGTAGGTCTGCAGGTAGTTCTGGTGCTCGGGCTCGGCCGGCCAGAAGTCGCCCGCCGGGGTGACCTCGGTGACGACCTTGCCGGGCCACAGGCCCGAGGCGTCGACGTCGGCGATCGTGTCCTCAGCGACGCGCTTCTGCTCGTCGCTGGTGTAGAAGATCGCCGAGCGGTAGCTGGCGCCCAGGTCGTTGCCCTGGCGGTTCTTCGTCGAGGGGTCGTGGATCTGGAAGAAGAACTCGAGCAGCGCGCGGAAGTCGGTCTTCTCGGGGTCGTAGACGATCTCGATGGACTCCGCGTGGGTGCCGTGGTTGCGGTAGGTGGCGTTCGGGACGTCGCCGCCGCTGTAGCCCACGCGCGTGGACACGACGCCGGGCCGGTGGCGGAACAGCTCCTCCATGCCCCAGAAGCAGCCGCCGGCGAGGATCGCCTTCTCGGTGGTCACGCCGTCTCCTTACTTGTCGTAAGTGTCAGTGATGGTGCCGTTTGTGAACAGGGTGCCGTCCTGCTGGGTCCCGCGGTGCTGCTCCGGGTTAAGCCGCGAAACGGCTTCCGGGTCCTTGTGGTATCGGGTCTGCTGTGGCACAGCTCTCCCTTGCGGGATGAAGCTGGGGAACCAGGCACCTGGATGCAAACGTACAGACACCCTGCGAGCCGATTGTATTCCCCCGGCACTGGACTCTACAGTCCAAGCAGAGTTCGATGCGACCTGCCGCCGGCCGGGGGTGTTCCAGTGCCGGCTCCTCCCGGACAACTTCCGCCGGCAGGTGCAGGCTCCTCTCGGGCAGTGGCGCCGAAAGTGCTGCTCTACCGGCGTTCCTCTGCCCGTGTCCGTTCGCCGGGGGAGAGTGGGATCACGGCGGTTCCTTTTCTCACGAGCAAATGTGTCGTCGTTCTCCAGGCAGCCGATTTTGATCTTATAGTGGACTTGACCGTCCAGTTCCACCGCGACTAGGTTCGGCCTTTGCTAGCGACGAACTGCCCGGGGCGGACCAGCCGGCGACGAGTTCCACTGACGTCGGGCTGCTCCCGGGGACTGGGTTCTACCAAGACGAATCGCGATTCGGTGGGAAGGAACAATCATCATGAGTGAGAGCTTCGAGGGCCGTAAGGTCGTGGTCGTCGGCGGCAGCAGCGGCATGGGCCTGGCCACGGCCCACCAGGTGGTCGCCGGGGGCGGCACCGCCGTGATCACGGGCCGAGACCAGGACAGGGTCCGGACCGCGGTCGAAGCGTTGTCGCAGAACGGAAAGGCATGGGGCATCACGGCCGAGCTGACCGACCGCGACCAGGTGCCCGAGATCCGAAAGCAGCTCGCCGCCGAGCACGCCGACGCGACCATGCTCGTCAACGCCGCGGGTTTCTTCATCCCGAAGGCGTTCAGCGAGTACGACGAGGCCTTCTACGACTCGTACAACGAACTGAACCGCGCGCTGTTCTTCATCACGCAGACCGTCGTCGCGGGCATGGTCGCCGGCGGCCGGGGCGGCGCCATCGTCAACATCGGCTCGATGTGGGCGCACCAGGGCATCGCGGCGACCCCGCACACCGGCTACTCCGTGCAGAAGGGCGGCCTGCACTCGTTCACGAAGGCGCTGGCGATCGAGCTGGCGCCGCACAGCATCCGGGTCAACGCGGTCGCGCCCGCGGTCGTGAAGACGCCCCTGTACCTGGGCTTCGTCCCAGCGGACAAGTTCGATGAAACCGTCGGCAGCTTCGACAGCTTCCACCCGCTGGGGCGTGTCGGTAGCCCGGAGGACATTGCGAACGCGGTGTCGTTCCTGCTGTCGGACAAGTCGAGCTGGATGACCGGCGCCATCGTCGACGTCGACGGCGGTGTCATGGCCGGCCGCAACTGACCCTCGAAACGTCAGACCTTGGATCACGCCCGCGGCCTGCGGACGCCCCGCGTCCGCAGCCCGCGCCCGCGGCGGGAGGCGCGGCCCGCCGACGGCCTGGCGGTCGACTTCGTCGTCGAGGGCGGTCGCGCGCAACTGGGTGAGATCGCCCAGCGGGTGCGTGACGGGCAGCTGCGGACGGACATCGGCAACGTTGCGACACTCGACGATGATGCCGTCGCCGCCTTCAACCCGACCAAGCGGAAAGGGGAAGGCGATCATCCGCGTTCGTCCGTGAGGACTCGGACAGCGAGCGGTTTTTGCCCTCCTTGCGGATCAGCGTCGACCGCGTCGCGAACAGACGCCGGCCCACCGCCAGTAGTTGCCCGGAGCTATGGCGTGATGAGCAGTTGGTAGGCGTCGATGGCGCTCATGCCGTTGACCTGCCTCAGGTTGGGCGGCGGCGAGCAGCAAGGCAGCGAGCGGAACCGCGATGCCGGTGGTGCACCAAGGCCGCCTTCCGGTGACCACGGCGGTCAGCGCTTTCCCAACTCTGAACCGCCGGTTCTGTTCGTCAGGTGTCATTCCGATGTGCGGACACCTAAGGTGAGCCCGTGGACTTCGCCGGGTCGATCCCCGCCATCTACGACCGCTATCTGGGCCAGTTGCTGTTTCGGCCGTACGCCGATGACCTCGTGGCCCGTCTGGCCGCCGAGCGGCCAGGGCGGGCGCTCGAGCTCGCGGCCGGTACGGGCATCGTGACCGCCCAGGCGGCGAAGGCCCTGCCCGGCGTGCACATCGTGGCCACCGACCTCAGCCAAACCATGCTGGATGTCGCGGCCGGCCGCAAGGAAACGTCGGGAGTGACGTTCCAGGTCGCCGACGCCCAAGATCTGCCGTTCGACGACGGCAGCTTCGACGCGGTTCTCTGCCAGTTCGGCGTCATGTTCCTGCCGGACAAGGCACGGGCTTACGGCGAGACGCGCCGGGTCCTGCGCCCCGGCGGCACGCTGCTGTTCAGCGTCTGGGAAGGCGTCGGCGACAACCCGATCGCCGCTACCGTCCAGGCGGCGCTTGCCGGCTACTTCCCCGAGGATCCGCCGCAGTTCATCTCGCGGGTCCCGCACGGCTACCACGACCCGTCCGCAATTCGCGAGGCGCTGCACACCGCCCACTTCAACAAGATCGACGTGACGGCGCTGACACTGCCGAGCGTCTCACCTTCCGCTGGGGACGTGGCCATCGGCTTCTGCCAGGGCACCCCGATCCGCAACGAGATCGTCAGCCGCGGCGGAGACCTCGAGGCGGTCACCGACGCGGTGCGCTCCGCCCTGACGAATACCTTCGGCCACGGCGAGGTGCGTGCCGACATGGCCGCCTTGGTCGTCACGGCACGCTGATCCACGGCATGGCACACCGCCGGAACGATCTGAGCGAGTGGGCCGCCACGCGACCGCATCGCCGCGCCGCGGCCAGCGCTTCGCCGATGCCGCTGCTGGCGGCGGTGATGAGGGTGACGGGGCTGTCGTCGGTGCGGTGGGACAGGTCAGACGAGGTTGTCGCCGATGAAGCGGGCGGCTCGGTCGAGGGCTGTGTTTCCCTCGTCGAGGACGGCGGCGAAGGCCTGGAACACGTGCGGTACCCCGGGGGTGACGTCGAGGATCACGGCAACGCCGTCGGCTGCGGCCTTTACCGCGAGGCTTGTGGCGTCATCGAGGAGCACCTCGTGGGATCCGGCTTGGATGAGCAGCGGCGGAAGCCCGCTGAGGTCGGCGAAGATGGGGCTCACCAGCGGGTCGGTCGCGGCGGTGCGGGTTGCGTCGAGGTAGTCGCGGACCCGTGTGCGGATCGACTGGGCACTGATGCTCGGGTCGAGTTCGGCCTTGGTGGCGTAACTGTCGCCGCTCACGGTCAGGTCAGTCATGGGCGAGAACAGCACTGCGGCCGCCGGCATGGTCAGGCCCCGGAGCCGGCCCGTGATCAGAAGCTCGATGGCGAGGTTGCCGCCGGCCGATTCCCCCGAGACGACGACATGCTCGGCGTTGCCGGCCTGCTCGACGAGGGCCCGGTAGGCGGCGGTGACGTCCTGCAGAGCAGCCGGATAGGGATGTTCCGGGGCAAGGCGGTAGTCGACCGAGACCGCGCGCATCCCCGTCTTGCGCGCCAGGTTGGCCGCCAAGCCGACCGAGCCTCGCGCGGAGCCGACAGCAAAACCGCCACCATGGGTGTGGAAGATCGTGCCGCGAGGCTCGACACCGTCGATGTCGATGTCGATGACGGGTACGCCGCCGAGTTGGCCCGGGGTCATCCGGACGTCCTCAGGAAGGGGCTGCGCGGTCAGCATCTTCTCGAGGAGGGGACGGTGGACGGCGACGTCCCCGCCGAGGTCGAACGGGGCGTTGCGGAGGATCTGGTGGACCATGTCGCGTTGCTGGGCGGTCATGTGGGTTCCTGTCGTTGCGCGGATCGGTTGCGGCATGCCGTACCCGACTAGATTAGCCCTAATCTAGTTAGCGTCAAGCTACTTTTGGCTAAGGTAAATTAGGGTGTGATCCGACACGGCGGGAGACGACATGACTGATCTGCGGCAGGTCTTCGACGATCTGGTCAGGTTCGAGACCATGCTCTGGACCGCGGTCGACGCCCGCCTGCAGGAGACCAGCAGCACGACCCTGGCCAGCTTGAACATGCTGTTGATCATCGACGCGACGCCCAACTGCCGGGTCTTCGACATCGCGCGGGCGCTGGCGATCACGGTCGGAGGCGCCAGCCAGGCCGTGGATCGCCTCGAGAAGGCCGGTTGGTGCGTTCGCCGAGCGCACCCCACCGACCGCCGCTCATCGATCGTGGAATTGACCCACCCGGGCAGGGCGCTCCTGGCCCGCGCCGCCCCGGTGTTCGACGAGGAACTGGACCGCTTGCTGAGCGCGCCGCTCTCCGGCGCTGACCTCGGACATTTGGCCGACAGCCTCCGTGCGCTGCGCCGATCGGCGGCAGCCGCCCCCGACACAGCCACCAAGGCCACGTCGCCGAGGCCGAACTGAAAAGATCCGCCGGCTCAACCGGCCAACGCCGAGGGCCGCTACGCAGCCGAACAGGACTCCCGAGCCGCCAACGTGAACGGCCCGGGAATGAACCAATCCGTTCCGAACTCGGCTCCGTTCGCGCCGTCCCAGCGTAGGAGGCGCCGCGTGCAGCGCCACGTCGCGGGGTTCCGCCACCGGCAACCACGACCCGGGCGGCTCGGTCCCGATCGGGGTGGCAACGGGCGGTCACGCGGGGGTGATGAAGCCGGTCTCGTAGGCGGTGATCACCGCCTGGGTCCGGTCCCGGGCGTGCAGCTTGGTGAGCACGTTGCCGACGTGGGTCTTGACCGTCTCGTTGCCCAGGTACAGTTGGGCGCCGATTTCGGCGTTGGACAGTCCCGCGGCGATGAGGCGCAGGACGGTGGTCTCCCGGTCGGTCAGCCGTGCCGAGCGCAGCGCGTCGCGGGCCGGCGGGCGCCCGAACCGGCGGACCAGGTCCCGGATCGCCGTCGGGTACAGCAGAGTGGTGCCCTGGGCGATGAGCCGGATCGCGTGCAGGATCTCGGCCGGCCGGGCCCGCTTGAGTAGGAAGCCGCTGGCGCCCTCGCGTAGGGCCGCGTAGACGTACTCGTCGTTCTCGAAGGTCGTGACGATCAGGATCCTGGGTGGGTCCGGCATCGTGGTCAGGATCTCGGCGGTCGCTTCGATCCCGGTGCGCTCCGGCATCCGTACGTCCATCAGCACCACGTCGGGCCGCAGCTGCCGGGCCTGGGCGACTGCCTGCGCGCCGGTGCCCGCCTCGCCGACCACGCTCAGGTCGGGCTCGGCCTGGATAAGCGCCCGCAAACCGGCGCGGACGAGGTGCTCGTCGTCGGCGAGCAGCACGGTGACGTTCATCGGGCCGGGTGCAGCGGCAGCCGGACCCGGACCCGCCAGTGGCCGCCCTCCGCGGCGGCGGTCATCTCGCCGCGGAGCAGTTGTACCCGCTCCCGCATGCCGGGCAGGCCTTGGCCGCCGCCGTGCCGGGCGAACCGGCGCCGGGGGACCAGGGGATTGACGACGTCGAGTTCCACCTGGTCGGCGGTGGCGGCCAGGCGGACGGTGATCTCGGTACGCCCGGCGTGGGCGACCACATTGGTCAGGCTCTCCTGCAGGATCCGGAACATCTCCCGCGAGACGGTACCGGGCACGGCCAGGATCGGGCCGCTGACCGTGGCGTCGATCCCGATGCCCAGCGTCCGGTTGGCCGCCAGCAACTGATCGAGGTCGGCCAGCGTCGGCGCGGCCGCCGCCGGCGAGCCCTCGCGCAGCAGCCCGATCACGTGGTCCAGCTCGGCCATCGCGACCCGGCCGGTCTCTTCGATCGCGGCCAGCGCCTGCCGGGCGAAGGCCGGGTCCTGGTCGAACAGCACGTGTGCCGTGCCCGCCTGAAGTGTGGTGATGGTGAGCGCGTGGCCGATCGAGTCGTGCAGTTCGCGCGCCATGCGGTTGCGGGCGGCCAGGGCCCGCGTCCTCCGTTCCAGGTCGGCCACCTTCTCGACCGGCGAGGGCCCGAGCAGCACCGGCGCAGTCCGACTCAGCACAGCGCCGCAGCCCGCGACCAAGCCGGCGATCGGCGCCGCCGCGAGCAGTGCGCCGGCCGCGACGAGTATCCCCGGCCCGCCCGCCCGTGACTGCCAGTCCGGCAGGCTGACCATCCCGTCGGCGAAGGGCGCCGCCAGGCAGGTGGCCAGTACGAAGGGCGCCGCGCCGGTCAACACCGTGGTGATCCCGCCGAGCAGGAGGTGCAGCCAATACCAGACACTCGCCCGCCACTGCGTACCTTCTGCCGAGAGGGGACCGGTCGCGTCGCCGAGCAGCGCTGTGGCTATCGCGATCTCCATCCGGCGGGTCATCGGCAGCAGGCTGACGAGCACCGCGAGCGCCACGGCCACGCCCGAGATGGCGGCGCGGGCGCTCAGCCCAAGGATCGGCCCGTGGAAGAGAGCCGTCCAGATCAAGAACATCAACGGGTACGGCGCGAGCAGCGCCCCGCCGGCTAGCAGGCACGCCCACCGCCGCAGGAGGATTCGCACGAGCCTCATTCTGCCCGGCTCCCAGTCGGTATCGGCATCCCGACCGGGAGGGGGTGGCGTTTCCCGCAAATGGGGGAGACGCTCCCGCTGGCTCGTGATCCGCCGGGCCGCGGAACCGGCCAGGCTCGGCACCCATGAGACGACGAATCCTCTGGGCCTTGCCCGCGGCGCTGGCGGTCCTGTTGCCGGCCGCCGTGACCGTGGCGTACGCGGGCACCCAGCCGGCCCGGGCGGTCACCTGGGTGACCTGCGCGACCGACAGCGCCATCCCGGTGGCCGGACGGCGCTGCGGCCAGGTGCGGGTACCCCTCGACTGGGCGGCCCCAGGCGGCACCGCCATCACCCTGTCGCTGCACGTCGACCCCGCGACCGACCCCGCGGGGCGGGTCGGCGCGCTCTTCATCAATCCCGGCGGCCCGGGCGGCAGCGCGACCCAACTGGTCGACCGCGCGGTCCAGCTCTTCCCGGCCGAGCTGCGGCGGCGCTTCGACATCATCGGGCTCGATCCGCGCGGGGTAGGGGAGAGCACGCCGCTGTCCTGCGACCCGGCGCTGCAGCCGACCGCCGACGACCTCGACCCGCACGGCCCGGCCGCGTTCACCGCGCTGGTCGCCCGCAACCGGGCCTTCGCCGACAGTTGCCGGCAGCGCTCGGGAGCACTGCTGTCGCATCTGGACACCGTGAGCGTCGCCCGGGACCTGGAGGCGGTCCGGCAGGCGATCGGCGAGCCGTCGCTGAACTGGCTCGGCTTCTCCTACGGCACCGCGATCGGCAACACCTACGCCACCCTGTTCCCGCGGCACATCCGCGCGCTGGCCGGCGACGGGGTGCTGGAGCACAGCCTGCCCAGCCGGCAGATGCTCCTGGACGAGGCCCGCACCGCGGAGGACGGCTTCGACCGGTTCGTCGACTGGTGCGCCGGCTCGGTCGCATGCGCACTGCACGGCCGGGACGCGGGTCGGGCATACGACGCCCTGGTCGCGCGGGCCACGGCCACGCCGATCGCCGCGCCCAAGGCCGGCAAGCCGGTCACCGGGACACAGATCCGTCTCGGCACTCAGGCGCTGCTGCTCACCCCGGCGCAGAGCTGGCCCGCGCTCGCCCAGGCGATCGTGGCCGCGGAGAACGGCGACGCCGACACGTTCGCGTCGACCTCGGTCATCGACCCGGTCCAGCAGGCAGTCGAGTGTCTCGACTTCAGGACCATGGCGACGAGTTACGCCGCGGTACGCGAGGCGCGGGCCACCGCTGTACGGGTGTCGCCGCACCTCGGCGGCCTGGTGCAGTCCTGGACCGGTCTGACCGGGTGCGCCGGCTGGCCGATCACGCCGACCAACCCGCAGCACCCACTGCGCGTCCGCGGGAACCCGCCGATCCTGTTCGTCAACTCGCGGCACGACCCGGCGACCAGCTACGTCTGGGCCTCCCATGTCGCGTCGGTGGTGCCGCGCAGCGCCCTGCTCACCTACGCCGGCGACGGCCACACTTCGTACCTGACCTCCACCTGCGTGTCGGACACCGTTAACCGGTACCTGTTCACCACGAAGCTGCCCGTCCCGGGCAGCCGTACCTGTCCGGCCGTCTGACTCCTCCGGGCCGTTAGCTGGCCGCGGGCCAGCTGCCCGTCATCTGCCGCGGCCGCCACGCTCGTGTCTCTGTCGGCGCTGCTGTTGTCGATTGAACTGTTCAACCGTGCGTCGACACGGCGTCTGCGGTGATCTCGGTCGTTGCCTGAGCCGCGGCGAGGAAGTCGTCGACCTCCGGCGAGGTGCGTGATGGCGCCACCGCGAGGCACACCTGGTCGGGTGCCAGGTCCGGGATGAGCCAGGCCGGTCGCGTCATTCAATGGCGTCGACGGGACCACCGTCAACAACGACCGGGCGGGCATGGCTTCCTATTCAGCTCCAGAAAGCAGGCACTCCATGAGCAGCATCAGCATTATCAGCCCGGGGAATATGGCCCGCGCCGTGGCCGGCCGAGCGCTCGCCGGCGGCAACGCGCAGGCCAAGACGAGCGTGTCGGCGTTCATCGAGAGCCTCGGACTGCGCCCGCGGGACACCGGCGACCTGAGCATGGCCCACTGGCTAGAGGGAGCGGGCGTGTTGACGATGGGCTTGGCCCGCTACGGCGTCGGGAACTTCGACTTCTCCCTGGGCATCAACAGCCTCGAAGGAGCGTCACGATGACCTCCTCTGCCCGAGACCTCGAAAGAGCAGACGTCGACCTGACGGCCGCTTCGTCCGGAAGGCACGCCAGCGTGCGGCGATGGGCGTGGCTCGGCCTGGTCGCCCAGGCGGTCTTCGTCGCGAGCTGCCTCGTCCCGGTGTTCTGGCAGGGACCGCACTACAGCGCCGTCGCCCACACCATCAGCGACATGTACGCGGTCACTGCGCCGCATGCCGGGTTCCTGGTGGTGGTCCTGAGTTTGTGCGGCGCCGCCACGATGGGCTTCGCATTGCGTTCGGTGTGGTCGCAGCTGCGTACCGGTGGCTGGCGCGCGGCGACAGGTTCCGTTCTGCTCGGCCTGTCCATCGTCGGGCTCGGCGACCTGCTCTCTCCTGCCGAGAGGCTGGCCTGCCGGATGGCCGACCCGGGATGCACCGCCACGCAACAGCTGTCCAACGTGGGCGGACAGCTTGACAACGTCATCAGCTCGATCGGCCTCCTGCTGCTCGTGATCGCCGCATTCTTCCTGGCCGCCGCGATGCGCCGCACACACGGCTGGGAGGGCTGGGCGCGCCCGACGCGGTGGACGGCAGTCCTGATAACCACGTTTGCGGTGGCCAGCGTGCTGACGCAGGGGGCGGGCTACACCGGCCTGTTCGAGCGCCTGGTCGCCATCACGGGCGCCGCCACGCTCGCGGTGCTCGCGATCGGGATCCTCCGACGGACCCGAGGCACGTCCTGACGGCCGCGTCCCCATCATGCACGAGGTGCCGGTCGACACTCCGTCCACTACGTCGACTCGAACCGCGTGATCTTTGCCCAGAACGGCGGTAAAACGGTTATCGGGTGAGCCAGCGATCCAACTCGGCGAGGATGTTCTCGATCTGCGGGCGGAGCGCGTCGGCACGGAGGCGATCCAGGGATGGAGCTGATCTCCGTCTTCGATTTTCAGCCAAACAGCGACCTCGGGGTCGAGAGCGGAGCACGTGATGAGGGCAGCCCGTTTCAGCCGGTTCGGCGGTCCTGAGGTCCTCGAGGTAGTAGATCTTCCGGAGCCGCGTCCTGGGCGGGGACAGGTCCGGATCGCGGTGCGCGCCGCCGGCGTCAGCCTGAGTGACTGGATGAAGCGCAAGGGCCTGATGGATCAGGAACTTCCGCAGACCCTGGGTTATGAGGCGGCGGGGGTCGTCGACGAGCTCGGCGACGGCGTCACCGATGTGACCGTCGGCGATCGTGTGTTCGGCTTCTGCGCCGAGGGGGCGGCTCAGGCCGAGCTGGCGGTGCTGTCAGCCTATGCGCCGATGCCACCGTCGCTCGACTTTCCGGCCGCCGCCGGGCTGCCGGCCGCCATCGAGACGGCCGCGCGTGCGCTCGACCAGCTCGGCGTCGCCCGCGGCGGCACGCTGCTGATCAACGGCGCGTCCGGCAGCATCGGCAGTGCGGCGGTTCAGTTCGCGGTAGCGCGTGGTGCCCGCGTGATCGGCACCGCAGGCGCGGCCAACCACGACTACGTGCGCTCGCTGGGAGCCGAGCCGGTCACCTACGGCGAGGGCCTCACCGGGCGGGTACGGGCGCTCGCCCCCGAGGGCGTCGACCTCGCGCTCGACGTCGCCGGCAGCGGCATCCTGCCCGAACTCATCGAAATCGCCGGCGGTGCGGAGCACGTCCTGACGGTCGCGGACTTCGCGGGCGCGCAGAAGTACGCGGTGAGATTCAGCCGGGGCGACTCTGGTCGCGCGCTTTACGTGCTTGCCGAAATCGGCGAGCTGATCGAGGCCGGGCGCTTCGAGCCCCAGGCTGTGCGGACCTTTCCGCTCGCCGAGATCGCCGAAGCCCACCGCGTCAGCGAGCAGGGTAAAGGGCGGGGAAAGCTCGTTCTGCTGATCGGCTGAGACGCCTCACGCCGTCACTCCCTCCGTAAGCGAGCCCACGACTGCTTCAGCACCACGAAGACGTACTCGAATAGCCGGTGCCGCGGCTGTCGTGTTCGCCGACACTGCTTCCGAGTGGCCACCGGCGTCGCCGTTACCGGCGCCATCCCTCGCGGCGATCTTCACCCGCAACATCGCGTCGCTGGACTTTCCGATGGCGTCGGTCCGCCTGGAGGTCCCACGCTGGTGATCTCGACCCAGCGGGCTGTCACGAGAGTTTCATTTCGGATAGTTTTCGGCCCGCCCGGACCGGTGTGTCGATCATTCGTCGGGTTCCAGCAGCAAATATTGACATCGGCATATCTCGATGCCAACCTGGTCCGAAAGGGTTTTCGGGCCTCGCTCCTCCCGGTGTCCGAGCTACGGAACGCATTCCAGACCGTCCTCACCATCCCCGCCCGGAGGATCCATGGACCGCCGCACCCTGCTCACGAGTTCCGGCGCAGCGCTTGTCGCCGGCGCCCTCGCCCCCCTGATCGGATCCGGCTGGGAGGCGGCCTACGCGGCGCGTCCCGACACCGGCGTCTCCGTGTTCGCGTTCCCGCTGTCGGCGGTGACGCTCCAACCCGGCCCGTTCCTCGACAACATGAACCGGACCCTGGCGTACCTCTCATTCGTCGACGCCGACCGGTTGCTCTACAACTTCCGGGCCAACGCCGGCATCGCGACCTCGGCGCAACCATGCGGCGGATGGGAGTCACCCACCACCGAATTGCGCGGGCACTCCGTGGGCCATCTGCTGTCGGCGCTCGCCCAGGCGTACGGCAACACGCGTAACACCGCGTACAAAACAAAGGGCGACGCCCTGGTCAGCGCGCTCGCGGCCTGTCAGGCCGCGTCCCCTTCTCGCGGCTACCACCCCGGCTATCTGTCGGCGTTCCCGGAGAACTTCTTCGACCGCCTGGAGAGCGGGCAGACGGTCTGGGCACCCTATTACACGATTCACAAGATTATGGCCGGCCTGCTCGACCAATACCTGGTCGCCGGCAACACCCAGGCACTCTCCGTCGTCACCGCGATGGCCGGTTGGGTGAAGACGCGCACCGATCCACTCTCGACGACGACCATGCAGAACGTGGTGCTGCGCACCGAGTTCGGCGGGATGCCCGAGGTGCTCACCAACCTCTACCAGGTCTCCGGCAACCCCGATCACCTGGCCACCGCTCAGCGCTTCGACCACCAGCAGATCCAGAATCCCCTCGCCGCCGATCAGGATCAGCTCGCCGGGTTCCACGCCAACACCCAGATCCCGAAGATCATCGGTGCGATCCGCGAGTACCACGCTTCCGGCACCACTCGGTACCGGGACATCGCGGTCAACTTCTGGGACATCGTCACCCGCCACCACACGTACGCCAACGGCGGCAACTCGAACGGCGAGTACTTCCAGGCGCCGGACGCGATCGCGAGCCAGTTGTCGGACACCACCTGCGAGTGCTGCAACACCTACAACATGCTCAAACTGAGCCGGCAGCTGTTCTTCACCAACCCGGCCCGAGCCGACTACATCGACTACTACGAGCAAGCCCTGTTCAACCAGATCCTCGGGCAGCAGGACCCGAACTCGAGCCATGGCTTCGTCACTTATTACACACCTCTGCGGGCCGGCGGCATCAAGACCTACACCAACGACTACAACGATTTCACCTGCGACCACGGCACCGGCATGGAGTCCAACACCAAGTACGCGGACAGCATCTACTTCTACGCCGGCGAAACCCTGTACGTGAACCTGTTCATCGCCTCCACCCTTACCTGGCCGGGGCGTGGTCTGACCGTGACCCAGACGACCACGTTCCCGTCCGCGAACTCGACCAGGCTCACCATCGGCGGCAGCGGCCACATCGCCGTGAAGGTGCGGGTGCCGTCGTGGACGACCGGGATGACCGTGGCGATCAATGGCGCGAGCCAGAGCCTCACGGCAACGCCCGGGACCTATCTCACGATCGACCGGACCTGGGCGAGCGGCGACGTCCTCGACCTCACGATGGGCGCGACGCTCACCTTCCCGCGCGCGAACGACAACGCGAACGTCGGTGCGGTCAAGTTCGGCGCGATCCTCTATGCCGGGGAGTACGGCACCACCGACCTCCGCGGAACCCTGCCGACCCTGCAGACCGGCGGCCTCACCGCCGCGGGCACCTTGCACTTCACCGGTACGGCGAGCACCGGCGCGGTCTCGCTGATCCCGTTCTACAAGATGCACCACCAGCGGTACACGGTCTATTGGAACCTGTCCGGTTCCTCGGGCGGATCGTCGTCCTACGAGGCCGAGTCCGCCACTCTCGCCGGCCAGGCGGCGGTGCGCAGTTCGAGCGGCGCCTCGGGCGGCGCGCTGGTCGGCTACGTCGGCAACGGCACCGCGAACTACCTGCGGTTCACCAACGTCGCCGCCTCCCGGGCCGGCAGCCACACCGTGATCGTCTACTACGCCGCCGGCGCGGCCCGATCGGTGACGCTGACCGTCAACGGCGTGGCCGGCCCGACCGTGAGCACCCCGTCGACCGGCGGCTGGGACACGATCGGCTCGGTCAGCGCATCGGTGACCCTGGTCGCCGGCACCAACATCATCCAGCTCGGCAACGCCACCGGCTGGGCCCCCGACCTCGACCGGATCGTGGTGGCGGCATGAGGATCCGGCGGTTGACGGTCGCCCTCGTGGTCGCGGCCGGCAGCATCATGGTCGCGGCGGCCCCGGCGGCCGGCAACATCGTGGTCGCGGCGGCCCCGGCGGCCGGCAACATCGTGGTCGCGGCGGCCCCGGCGGCCGTCCGGTCCGGGGTGGTTCCGGGGCTCACCGGGGACGCGGCCCGGCAACGAGCCGGCCAGGCCGCGACGCGGTTCGGGGAAATGCGTGTCAGCTCCTCGCTGGCCGAGTTGCATACCGACTGGGGTGTCAACTTCCCCAACGGGTCCAGTCAGGGGCTGCACGCCACCCAGAGCGTCGTCACCACCGGCCAGCCGACGACCGGCGGCGATTATGTGTACGCGCCGACGGCGATCCCGGCCGGCGGAGCCTGCATCGAGATAACGACCGCATACACCCCGAGCGGCCCCGATCTGTGGGCGTGGGACTGGTGCGGCGGCCGGGACGGAGTCGGCAAGCTCACCCCGATGGACGCCGCATTCCGGTCCACCTACGCCACCACTGTGGACGGTCACACCGCCTACCAGCTCGACGAGCACCGCACTTCCACCACCGCCAACACCTGGACCGCCTATCTCTACAACTACGAGACGGCGGCCTGGGACACCTTCTTCACCAGCTCCGGCACCTATGACCTGCCCCAGTTCCCGTTCGGCTGGGACATGTTCGAGATCTACACCGCCTCCGGCAACTACTGCCACGACCTGGCCGGTCAGGTCTTCGACAGCAGCGCCGTCCAGGTGCTCGCCGGCACAACGTGGACGCCGGCTTCCCCGGCCAACAGCCGGCCCACCCAGCCGACGATTCCGCCCGGCAGCGCGTACGACTGCCCGGCGCTGACCTTCAGCATGGTTCATCCCAACGACCATTGGACGGCACGGATCGGCGGCAACACCAGCGGTTCCACCTCGTACGAGATCGAAGCCGGCGTCCTCGCCGGCCAAGCCGCGGTCCGCAGCTCGGCCGGCGCCTCAGGCGGCGCGCTCGTCGGCTACGTCGGCAACGGCACCGCCAACTACACCCGGCTCTCCGTCACCGCGGCCGGCGCCGGCAGTCACACGGTGACCATCTACTACGCGGCCGGTGCGGCCCGATCGGTGACGCTGACCGTCAACGGCGTGGCCGGCCCCACTGTGAGCACGCCGTCGACCGGTGGCTGGGACACCATCAGCTCGGTCACCACCACCGTGTCTCTCAACGCCGGCACGAACACCGTCCAGCTCGGTAACTCCACCGGCTGGGCTCCCGACCTCGACCGCATAGTCGTGAATTGAGGAATCCCCGATGAGACGAAAACTGATCCCGGTCGTCGTCGCCGTCCTCGTCGCCGCGGTGCTGCCGGCGGCTCGAGCTGAGGCCGCTGTCGCGTTCACCAGCACCGTCGCCAACGGCGTCTGCGTGAGCGTGCCCAACAGCGCCCCCACCAACGCGTTGCAACTGACCCAGCTGGCCTGCAACAGCGGCGCCAATCAGTCCTACCGGTTCACGCCGGTGTCCGGCGACATCTACACGCTCGGCACGGTCACCGCCGGGTCCTGTGTCGACATCACCGGCGCGTCGGCCGCCGACAACGCCGCGGTCATCCAGTACACCTGCAACGGCCAGACCAACCAGCAGTTCCATCTGGTGAGCGTATCGAGCACCAGGTACAACCTGGTGTCGGTCAGCTCCGGCAAGTGCGTCGCGGCGACCGGGGACAGCACCGCGTCCGGCGCCGCCCTGGTCCAGTTGCCCTGCACCACGGCGAGGTCCTGGCAGGTGCCCGGCTTCACCAGTGGCGGCAGCACCGACCCCGGGACCTATGAAGGACTGCCCGCCGTCGCCCCTAACGGCTGCCACAACTCGAGCCTTCCCAAGGCTTACGGAACCAACTTCCCGACTCCGGGCGACCCGCACGGCCTGGGCTACTCGAACCAGACGGCGATCGGCTGGGACGGCAACTACTGGCCGGTCTTCGAGTACCTGTCGGGTTCCTTCTTCGCCCGGGGCGTGAACAGCACCTACAACGCCGGCGGCACGACCATCTGCGGTGGCATGTACTCGTTCAGCGCCTACACCTACGGCGGTAACCCGGGTGCCCAGTCGGTGCAGTGGACCCAGGACTCGGGCTACCTGCCGGCGATGAAGACCACCCGCACCTCCGGTTCGGTGAGCATCTCGATCAAGGACTTCGCGGACGAAGTGACGATCGGCGGCAACGCTTTCGTCCTGGTGTACGCCCGGGTCTCGGTCACCAACAACGGCGCCGCCGCAGTGACGGTGCCCCCCGGCGGCACCGGCCCGAACCTGCTGCGGCTCACCAGCACCAGCCTGGACACCGTCGCCGCCGGGGCGACGAACAACCACGACTTCGTGGTCGCGGTGGACAACTTCGGCTCGGGGGCCGCGCTGCCCACCGGCAGCACCCTGCAGGCCGCGGCGCCGAGCTACGACACCGCCTACAACCAGATGAGCAGCTACTGGAACGGGCGGGTCGCCGAGACGAACACCTTCTCGCTGCCCGACCTGACCCTGCCCAACACCGGCAACCTGGCCAGCCCCGGCACCGCGATGACCAACGCGTACAAGGCCGGCACCATCTACAACCTGATGATGCAGGTCGGCAAGACCGAGTTCAGCGCCGCGAACAACTACGCCTGGCCGCTCAACCACGACGTGCCGGGCGAACTGACGGCCAAGTTCGAGACCGGCGACTTCCACGACGCGCAAAACCTGCTGCTGACCGCACGCATCTCGGAGCAGACCAACTTCAACGAGGTGGGCGCCAACTGGTACTGGGACGGCGTCTGGAAGACGATGGGCGCCTGGGCCGAATACCTGGCGAAGACCAACGACACTTCGTTCGTCAGTCAGTTCTTCCACGACGACGCGAGCGCGACCAGCCCGTGGGGGCCGAGCCTCTACACGATCGCGCGCAACCGCTACCCGGCCCAACTCGCCTCCGACGGGACCCTCGCGACCAACTTCGACAACGACTCCACCGGCCGCTGGCTGTTCAGCAACTTCTCCGCGCTGCAGATGCTGGCCTCCTACCGCTACATCGCGACCCGGATCGGCCAGACCGCCGAGGCGACATGGGCGAGCACCGCGTACACCAACCTGCTGAACTCGCTCAACACCGTCGTCGGTCGCAACCAGAGCACGAACGGCTTCAACTACCTGCCGTGCGAGGTCGACAAGCCGAACACCGCCAACCGCTGCAACACCTACAACGACGCCAACTGGGCCTCACCGGGCTGGGTCGGCCAGAACCAGTGGTCCACCATGCTGGCCGACGGCACGCTGACCGGCATCATGGGCGACCCCGGCCAGATCGACCGGATGTACGCCTGGGGCTTCAACCGGCTGTCGGCGAACGGGCTGCCGTACCCGACCTTCGGCGCCTTCAACGGCTACTCCACCGCCTACAACACGGCGTACTCGTCCGACGGGCTCTTCTCCAACAACTACCGCGACCTGTCGATCACCAGTTACGCCTGGCAGATCAAGACCACCACCGGCGGCCCGAACGCCTGGTGGGAGGCGAACGGCAGCGGTCCCAGCGCCGGCAACCCGTGGATCGGCAACCACGCCGGACCGCAGTTCGGTGCCTGCCCGTACGGCTGGCCGACCTCGGCCCAGCAGCAGGGTTTACTCGAGTCGATCGCCGCGCAGAGCCTCGGCGGCACCCTGTATGTCGGCCGGGGCATACCCAACACGTGGATCGCGGCCGGCCAGCGGACCGCTGTCGGCAACCTGACCAGCGCCTATAACGTCACGTCCGGATCGCGGTCGACCTACGGCGTTGCGCTCGCCGTCACCAAGCCCGGCGCCGGCCGGGTCGTCACGGTGACCCTCTCCGGCAGTGTCCCCGGCGCGGTGCAGATCCAGTTGCCGATCTTCCTCACCGTCGGCGTCTCGGCGGTCAGCGGCGGCACCTACAACGCCACCACCCACACGGTGACGGCGACGTCCGGGGCCACCACGGTCACCATCACCCTCGCTTCCTGATCCCCGATCACCAAGGGGCCGCCGGATTCGCCGGCGGCCCCTTTCCCGTACGCCGTGAGCCGTTCCCGAAAGCCTTTTCGGGAAACCGGCCGAGACGACGGTGGGATAGGCTGACGACGATGTGCGACGCGTCGAAGGTTTTTCGAAAGGAAACCGGTGGGACGACCACGCTCAACCTCTGTCACCCTGACTGACGTCGCCCGGGCCGCCGGCGTCTCGCTGGCCACCGCTTCCAAGGCGCTCAACGCGCGAGCCGAGGTCGCTCCGGAAACCCGGCGGCGGGTCCTGGAAGCCGCCAAGGACATGTCGTTTCGCCCCAATGCACTGGCCAGGGGCCTGGTCTCCGGGCGCACGCACACGGTCGGGCTGCTCATCGACGAACTCGCCGAACGGTTCGCTTTTCCGGTCCTGCTGGGCGCCGAGAACGCGCTCGGCGACGAGGAGAACAGCGTGCTGCTCTGCGACGCCCGCGGCGACGCGATCCGCCGGCGGCACCACATCCAGACCCTGCTGGCCCGGCGGGTCGACGGCCTGATCGTGCTGGGCAGCGACAACGACGTCCGCCCGTCGCTGACCAAGGACATCCCGGTGCCCGTGGTCTATGTCTACGGCGAGTCCGACAATGCGGACGACGTCTCGGTGCTGGCCGACGACCACGGCGGGGCCCGGCTGGCGGCCGAGCACCTGGTCGCCCTCGGCCGCCGGCGGATCGGCACCATCACCGGCCCGCTCAGCTATCGGGCCGCCCGGGAGCGCGTCGCGGCCCTGCACGAGGTGTTGCGCGAAGCGGATCTGCCGCTCGACTGCGCCGAGCCGATGTACGGCGAGTGGTCGCAGCAGTGGGGACGGCAGGCCACC
Source organism: Actinoplanes sp. NPDC051411 (assembly GCF_040682075.1). Taxonomy (NCBI): domain Bacteria; kingdom Bacillati; phylum Actinomycetota; class Actinomycetes; order Micromonosporales; family Micromonosporaceae; genus Actinoplanes; species Actinoplanes sp. NPDC051411. The sequence goes on from NZ_JBFBAD010000033.1 coordinate 20,436, forward strand.
CATGCCCTGCTCGCCCGGCACCCGGCGATCGACGCGATCTTCTGCGGCAACGACCAGATCGCGGCCGGCGCCGCGGAGACCCTGCGCGACCTGGGCCGCGACGTCCCCGGCGACGTGGCGGTGGTGGGCTACGACAACTGGGAGGAGTTCGCCGCTGAGTGCCGGGTGCCGCTGACCACCGTCGACCTCAACCTGGCCCAGCTCGGCGCGACCGCGGTCCGCCTCCTCCTGGAGGCGTTCGAGGGGCGGCCCACCTCCGGTGTCGTCCATCAGCCCGGGCGGTTGGTGATCCGGCAGTCCACCGGCGTGGCCCACACCCAGACCCGACCGTCCTGAAACGCGATCGCGCGGCCCGCGCGGTCGGTACCCCGCCGATGGGCGTCGTGGAGCACCTTTCACCACCGGCCGTGTCTCGGCCTTGCCGGGCGGGATCAGTGAGGGGATGACGGTAGGGGAGAGGGCGTCAGCCACGGCGACCACCGCCAGACCGGGGTTGACCGGTTTGACCATGCGGTAGATGACCGAAAGGCGGGTTCAAGGGCGGCGTCTGGTTGTCCGCACTGCTTCTCCTCGCTCGCCGTTCGCACGCACGACGCGTCGCGCTTCGGAGGGACGCCGGTTTCGGCACGCGGATGTCGGCCGATTGACGAGTCAATTTCGTCTCCCCGCCTCGGGCTGGATGTGACACCGGATGACCCCCGGACCAGGGGACTGTCACGAAGATATTGACGGCTATGAACGTCTGGGCTTAAATATCTCTAGCCACTGAAGTGGGAGCGCTCCCAATCCGCTGCCGACGATGATCGGAAAGGAAGCGCCATGTCCGAACCAGGGCCGCACGCTCGCGGCGGATTCAGCCGGCGGACCGTGTTGAAAGCGTCGGCCGCGACCGCCGGCCTGGTGGCCGCTTCGGCGGCCCTCGCCGAGGTGGGCCCCGAGGCCGAGGCGGCCGGCTTCGTCAACGGGGCCGACGTCAGCTGGGCGCCGCAGATGGAGGCGGCCGGCTACTCCTGGAAGAATTCCAGCGGGCAGACCCAGGACCTGCTGACCATCCTCCGGGGCTACGGCATCGGCGCGATCCGGTTGCGGACGTTCGTGAGCCCGTCCAGCAGCCCGACAGACGGCCATTGCGGCATCAACGAGGTCGCGGCGTTCGCCAAGCGGGTCAAGGCGGCCGGGATGTCGATCATGTTGGACTACATGTTCGGCGACACCTGGAACTCCGTCGGCGTGCAGAATCCGCCCGCGGCGTGGGCGAACATGAGCTACAGCCAGATGCTCTCGGCGATGAACAGCTACGTCAACCAGAGCATGACGGTCATGAAGAACAACGGCGTGCTGCCCACCTGGGTGCAGATCGGCAACGAGATCAACGGCGGGATCTGCCACCCGGTCGGCAGCGTTTCCAAGGGTGCGCAGATGACCGGGCTGCTGAACGCCGCGTACAACCAGGTCAAGCAGGTCTCGCCCGGCACGACGGTGTGCATTCACCTGGCCCAGCCGCAGAAGTACGACTCGATGACGACGTTCTACAACGCCTACCACGGCAACGGCGGGCAGTGGGACATGTCGGTGTTCTCCTCCTACGGCAGCGCGAGCGTGGCCGCCGGCATCGTCGCGAACATGCAGAAGATCTCCGCGCAGTACGGCAAACCCTTCCTGCAGAGCGAATTCGGCGGCCCGGTGAACAAGGTCTCCTCCACCGAGGCGGCGCTGGTCGCCTACATCAAGGCGCTCAAGAGCGCCGGCGGGCAGGGCATCTTCTACTGGGAGCCGGAAGGCTACTCGCCCTTCACCGGCTACAACATGGTCGCCTGGGACTCCGCGAGCCGCCAGCCGACGGCCATCATGAACGGCTTCCTATAGGCCCGCACTGACCGGGAGTCAACAATGAAGCGCTTCACCCGTACCCTCTTGGTTTCCGCGGTCCTCGTGAGCCCGGTCGTCATCGTCGCCGGCACGGCGGCGGTCAGCAGCGCGGCGTCCGCCACCGTCTATTACGTCGCCCCGAACGGCAACGACGGCGCCGCCGGTACGCAGGCCGCGCCGTGGGCCTCAATCGCGCACGCACAGTCGGTCGCGCAGGCGGGCGACACCGTCTACGTCCGCGGTGGCACCTACGCCTTCACCCGCGCCACCAGCACCTGCGCGAGCGAGACCGCCCAGGTCGACGCGATCACCCTGAACAAGAGCGGCAGTTCCGGCAGCCCGATCCGCTACTGGGCCTACCCGGGCGAGCGGCCGTTGTTCGACTTCTCCGGCATGACCGGTGTCGACTGCCGGATCAAAGGCATCGACGTGACCGGGAGCTATGTCCACCTCAAGGGGTTGGAAGTCACCGGCGTACGGCAGAACAACAACAAGAACCACGAGTCGTGGGGCATCTGGGTCACCGGCAGCAACAACACCTTCGAGCAGATCAACGCGCACAATAACATGGGTCCCGGGCTGTTCATCCAGAACGGCGGCGGCAACCTCGTGCTCAACTCCGATTCGCACGACAACTACGACCCGCTGACTTCCAACGGAGCCGGTGAGAGCGCCGACGGGTTCGGCGCGCACATCTCGGCGAATCACCCCGGCAACGTGTTCCGCGGCGACCGGGCCTGGAACAACTCCGACGACGGCTTCGACCTGATCAACGCGTTCTCGTCGGTGCTCATCGAGAATTCGTGGACGTGGCACAACGGCTACCTGCCCGGCACCAACACGGCGTCCGGCAACGGCAACGGGTTCAAGATGGGCGGCTACGGCGGCGGCTACGTGTCGAACGGCGTGAAGCACACCATCCGCTTCTCGGTGGCGTTCAACAACCGGGCGTCCGGCTTCTACGCCAACCATCACACGCTGGCCAACGACTACTTCGACAACACCAGCTACAACAACCACCCCGACTACAACATGCTGGGCGTGAACTCCAGCGGTGCCGCGGTCGGTCTCGGCAATCTGCGGAACAACATCGCGTACGGCGGGACCCTGACGTCGAACATGAGCGGGACGAGTGCCTCGTACAACTCGTGGAATATCGGCGTCACCGTTTCCGACTCGCAGTTCCAGAGTGTCTCGACCTCCGGGTGGGACGCGCCCCGGCAGTCCGACGGCAGCCTGCCCGTCCTGCCCTATCTGCGCCTGGCCGCCACGAGCACGCTGATCGACAAGGGCGTGAACGTCGGCCTGCCGTACAGCGGCAGCGCGCCGGATCTCGGCGCCTTCGAGACCTCCAAGTGACATGGCGGTTCACATGACCACGACGAGGCGCCGGATTCTGGGCGGGCTGGTGGCCCTGGCCGCCGCGATCGCGGGCACCACCGTCCCGGTCGCTCATGCGGCGGCGGCCGCGCGGACCCGCTCCGTCATCCCGTTCGACCAGGGCTGGCTGTTCCACTACGGCGACGCTTCGGGCGCACAGGCACCCACCTATGTGGACACCGCGTGGCGGCATGTCGATGTGCCGCACGACTGGAGCATCGAGGGCCCCAACCCGCCGGCCGATCCGTTCTCCTCGACTGCGCCCAGCACCGGCCGCGGCGGCTACCTGCCCTCCGGCATCGGCTGGTACCGCAAACACTTCTCGCTTACGGTCGCCAGCACCCGCAAGGTGTTCGTGGAGTTCGACGGTGTGATGGCCAACGCCGCCGTGTACGTCAACGGCACGCTGATCGGCACCCACCCGTACGGCTACACCAGCTTCCGCTACGACATCACGGCAGCCGCGAAGTTCGGCGGCGCCGACAACGTCATCGCCGTGAAGACCGACACCACCCAGCAACCGGCCGAGCGGTTCTACGCCGGCGCGGGCATCTACCGCGACGTCCGTCTCCTCGCGACCGACCCGGTGCACGTCGACCAGTGGGCCACCTACGTCACCACGCCGCAGGTCAGCACGTCGGCCGCCACCGTCCACGCGCAGACCACGGTCGTCAACGGCGGCAGCGCGGCGGCAAGTGTCAGCGTGCAGGGCGTGCTCAGCGATCCGGCCGGCACGGCGCTTCCCGCGGTCACCACGGCGGCGAAGACCATCGCCGCCGGGGGGTCGGCCACCTTCGCGTACGACGTCCCGGTCGGAAACCCCAAGCTCTGGGACCTCAAAACCCCCAACCTGTACGCGTTGACCACCAGCGTCCAGGTCGGTGGCACCACAGTGGACGACGACGTCACGTCGGTCGGCATCCGCAGTCTCACGTTCAGCCCGTCGGCCGGGATGCTGCTGAACGGCAAGGCCGTCAAGTTCCAGGGCGTCGCGCTGCACCAGGACTACCACGGGCTCGGCCTGGCCGCGCCGCAGCGGGCCATGCAGCGGCGGCTCGCCGAGCTCAAGGCCCTCGGGGTGAACGCCATCCGGACGGCCCACGACCCGCCCAGCCCGGCCTTCCTCGACCTCGCCGACCGGATGGGCTTCTTTGTGCTGGACGAGTTCTTCGACGTCTGGATCCAGCACAAATATGCGGACGTCGGCGACTACGCCGCGTACTTCGGCAAGGCGGCGCCGGCACCCACCGGAACCCCGGCCGTGCCGGGCGCGAGCGGCTCGGTGCCGTGGTACCAGGTCGACGCGACCAGCATCGTCATGCGGGACCGCAACCATCCCAGCGTGGCGATGTGGAGCACCGGCAACGAGATCCGCGACTCCCTGGCGACGCGCACCCCGCTGCTGGCCCGGATGGTGTCGATCTCGCACGCGCTCGACCCGGGCCGCCCGGTCACCCAGGCGCTGTTCCGGCCCAGTGACAGCGGCGACGTCACCGGCGCCACACGCACCACTGTGGACGTCTTCGGCGGCAACTACCGCTCCGACGAGGTCATCCAGGCGATGGGCATGTCGCCGGCCCGAGCGGGACTGTTCACCGAGATGGGCACTGCCACGTCGTCGTGGGCCACGGTCACCGGCAATCCCGGCGTCACCGGCGAGTTCCTCTGGACCGGCGCCGACTACCTCGGCGAGGCCGACGGGTTGTGGCCCACCGTGCAGGGCACGAGCGGCCTGATGGACGCGGTCGGCACGGTACGACCGATCGGCTACTCGTGGCAGAAGGTCTGGGGCGCATCCACCACGACACCGCCGGCCACCGGTACCACCGCGAGCAAGGTCGTGGCCGCCGCCGACCACACAACCGTGTCGACCGACGTCAACGACGTTTCGTACGTGAAGGCCACCGTTACCGACTCGTCGGGCCGGGTGGTGACCGGCTCGTCGGCACCGGTCGTCTTCGGCATCACCGGACCGGGCGTCATCGTCGCGGTCGACAGCGGCAGCCCGACCGAGGAATCCTTCCGCGGCAACACCCGCAAGGCCTATCAGGGCATCGCGTACGCCCTGGTCCGCGCGACCGGCCCCGGCACCGTCACAGTCACTGCCAGCTCGGCCGGCCTGACCGCCGGCCTGGCCACGCTGACCGGAACCACCAGCCCGTTCGTCGCCTGCACCGGCAGTTGCGATTAGCCGGCCGGGCGGATACCCATTGACCTCTATCTCTGCGTAGCGTCTGGTGTAAGGCATGCGAAAACTCATCGCCGTCGCCCTCGCGGCATTCTCCGGGTTCGCCGCGGCGCTCGCGGCACCAGCGGTCGTGCAGGCCGCCGCCTGCGCCGGCACAATCCAGATCGGCTCGTTGACCTTCGACCCGCCCCAAGTGACACCCGGGCAAAGCAGCACAGTCACGACGGTCGTGCAGAACTGCACCTCACAACCGCAGACCTTCTCGGTCATGACGACCGCACGGTTCCTCGGCACGACCAGCGGAATCCCGGCCGGATGCCCGGTCATCGACCCGCTGCCCCCGCGGCAGGTCACGCTCGTCAGCAGCGGCACCTGGAGCGGCAGCACCGGCTACACGGTGTTCTCCGGCTGCACGGCAACCGCGCTGGAGGTGACCGTCCGGGTCACCGACCCCGCCGGCACGCTACTCGACACGGCCACCGCGGATCTCCCGATCACGGCGGCGGCTCCCGCCTGCGCGGTGACCTACCGCGTCACCGCCCAGTGGAACCACGGCTTCGTCGCCCAAGCCACCATCACGAACACCGCCGACCAGGCCATCACCGGTTGGACGCTGACCTTCACCTACAGTTCCGGGCAGCGGGTCACCTCCGCCTGGAATGCGACCGTCACCCAGACGTCAGGCACGGTCAACGCCAGCGCCGAGAACTACGACGCCACCATCGCTCCCGGCGCGTCGGTCACCTTCGGACTCACCGGCACATGGTCGGGCGCCAACCCACCACCCCAGGCGTTCACCCTCAACGGCGACGCCTGCCGCGTCTGACACCATCCGACTCCGCCCGACCCGCGGGCCGGGCGGGTCAGTTCCTCAGCTGGGCAGTTCTGCCAATCGACGTGGGGTGAGAAAGCTGTTGCGATAGAGGTTGAGGCGAGGAGAAAGCAGATGTCACAACGCGTGCGGCTTCGGCACCTGCCGGGGCGTCTCACCACCGGGATGTTCATCGTCAACTCGGGCCTGTCCAAGCGGCAGGTGGACGACGACACCGCGGCGGGTCTGCACGGCATGGCGGCCGTGGCCTACCCGTTCGTTCGTTCGGTCCCCCCGCGGCGATTCGCCCGTCTGGTCTGCGCCGGAGAACTGGCGTTGGGAACCGCGCTGCTCCTTCCGGTCGTACCCGCCGTAGTTGCCGGTGCCGCTCTCACGGCTTTCTCGGCTGGACTGCTCGGTCTGTACTTCCGCGTCCCCGAAATGCGCGAGGAGGGGAGCTTGCGTCCGACCCAGCAGGGCATGACCCTCGCAAAGGACGTTTGGTTGCTGGGCATCGGTCTCACGTTGCTCATCGACGGGCTCGGCGACGATGTGTAGTGACCGCGGCGCTTCGGTTCCGGACGGCGGCATTGGCAATGATGCCAATCGACGCGGAAGGCTGGGCGCGGTAGTCCTGAGATGGCGGGCCGGCTGGCTGGACCGTGTCGCCTCGCCGATCCCCGTCCCGGCCGTCGCGGTACGGCACCGGACGCTGAGAAGGGACCACCGGTATGCCCGTCTTCGGAGTCGCCAGGTTCGAACGCTTCTTCCGGCTCGCCGCCGAACTGGACGTCGACAAGGACGACCTCAAACGCTTCTCGGAGTTCGTGGAGCACAAGCTCTACGACCTACTCGTGATGGCGCAGGCCACCGCGTCGGCCAATCTCCGCGATGTGATCGAGCCGTACGACTTGCCCATCACCAAAGGTTTTCAGGAGAACATCCACAAGTTTCGGAAGATGGACGACGACATCGAACTGAAGCCGATCCTGGACCGGCTGGCGACGTACCCGCCGCTCGACCGGCTGCCGAGCCAGGAGACCGAGGCGCGGCTGCCCGAGGTTGTCGGGGGCCTGGGCTCGGCTTTGGCCAAGATTATCAGGACCGTCGACCCCGAGGTGAAGAACCCGCAGAGCCAGCACTGGGAACGCGCCATGCGGATCTTCGATGAGCTGATGTGATCACATGTTCTCCTCCGCGTCGCGGACGCGGCCGGACCCGTCCCCTTCCGGCGGCCTTGCCGGCATCGTCGAAGGACGTCTCATCCCGGCCGGGGGAGGGACGCTCACCCGCGGCCGCGGAGCGTGTAAGGCGCCCGGTCGCCTGAACGAGAGGAAGTGCCGGCGTGAAGAGGATTGTGGAAATCGTGCCGGCGTCTCCCGGCCGGTACGCCCGCCGGCGCTTCACCCCCGAACGCACCCGGTCCTATCCGGTCACCTTCTGCGCGCGCGTCGAGGACGCCGAACCGAGCACCCGGCACGTCGTGGTCGGCGCCGATGCCGGCGGTCAACGGCCCGGCGCGGATCTCATCCGGTACGTCTACCGGCGCTGGGCGAAGGGCAGCCGGAGGACGTGTTCAACCCGGTCTATCCAGCGACGGAGTCCCGGACATGAGAATCGCCATCATCGGAGTGGGCAATGTCGGCAGCGCGCTGGCACGCGCCTTCCGCACGGCCGGACACACGGTCGTGGTGAGCTCCCGCCGCGCCTCGCTCGCCGAGAAGATCGCCGAGGAACTGGGCGTCTCCGCCGCGTCCTCCAACCGGGCGGTGGCCGAGAACGCCGAGATGGTGGTGCTGGCGGTCCCCGCGAAGGCGGTGGCGTCGGTGCTGGACGAGACCGCGGAGTTCCTCGACGGCACCATCGTTGTGGATCCCACCAACCCGGCAGACGAGGACGCCGAGACCGTCCTGCGGGCCTCCGCGTCGCTGGCGGAGGCGGTGGTCCTCTTGGCGCCCGGCGCCCGGGTGGTCAAGGCCTTCAACACGGTTTTCGCGAGCCGTCTCAACGATCCGGCGATCGACGGCATCCCGCTCGACGGCTTCTACGCCGGTGACGACGCACAGGCCAAGCAGGTCGTCGCGGATCTCCTGGCGGACATGGGTTTCCGGCCGGTCGATACCGGTGAGCTGCTGACCGCACGCGCGCTGGAACTGATGGCCTTCCTCAACATCAGTTTGAACGCCCGCGGCGGCTGGCCGTGGCGGTCAGGGTGGAAACTTCTCGGTCCGGTGGACTGACGACGCCCTGAGGCACAGCATCACCCCGCCGGCGGTGTGTCCGCGACGCCAGCACGGTCGTGCCGGCCAGCACGTCGCGGCGGACCGCAAGCTCGCCGTACGTGTCCTGAGGGCGAACTCCCCCGCCCAGGGTGAGCCCGCCTCATCTCGAGGGCAGTGACGCTGGAACTCCTATCGGCCGTAGGGAGAAGAATCGTGACGATCACCATGGGGCTCGCCGGTGCGGGCCGCCGAGCAGTACGAGTACACGCCCCGGCGTTGTCCACGGCCCCGGACATCCGCTTTGCCGGCATCTGGGCCCTGAGTCCCGGGCCGGCGCGGGCGCTCGCCGGCCGGTACGGTGTCCCCGCGTTCGGGGAGTTCGGCTACCTGTTGGAGAACTGCGACGCCGTGGCGTTCGCGGTGCCGCCCGCGGCGCAACCTGACCTGGCCGCGACGGCAGTCCGGCGCGGCCGCAGCGTCCTGCTGGAGCGGCCGATGGCCGGCGACCTCGCGGGGGCGGAGGAACTGGCCAAAACAGTACGGGAGAAGAACGTCGTCTCGCAGATGGGTCTCGCCTGGCGCTACGCCGCCGAGGTAAGGCGCTTCCTGCACACCGAACTGAAGCGGGTGCGGCCGGTGAGCGGCCGGGGGCGTGTGCTCTCCGACGATCACCTGGACGACGACCTCGCGGCCACCTGGCGGATCGAGCGGGGCGTGCTTCGCGACCACGGGGTAGATCTTCTCGATCTGCTGGAGGCCACGCTCGGCCCGATCGCCGACGTACAGGCGCACGGTAACCAGCACGGCTGGATCGGCCTCATGCTCGATCACCTCGGCGGTCATTACAGTGAGGCGTCCATGTCGGCGACCGTGCCGCGCGACATCTTCCGCGCCGACGTCGAGATCTTCGGCCCGGGCGGCGCGGCGGCGCTCGACTGTATCGACGTCGTCGGGCCGGCCGCCTATCGCACCATGTACGCCGAGTTCGCCGCCGCCGTGGAACAACAGACGGCTCCGGCTCTGGACGTCGAGCACGGCCTGCATCTGCAGCGGGTGATCGAGTCCGCCGAAACCGGCGTCGTGTTCGGCGCCTGACTGTATGTCAGACGTACGCCTCGTGGACGAAGCACCACCGCCAGCTCTCGTCAGGCCTCCGGAAGGAGGCGCTTGTCGTCGACCGCCAGGAACACCGTCGAATCGTGCACCCCGGCGATGTCATCTGCCGCCGCATAGACATTGGCCCGAAGCAGACCCTTCCGGTCGATCTTGATGAAACCGACCCGGCATAGGCGATCGCGCAGCTCGCCGGCAACGTGTGGCTCATCGTCCGGGATGGCCTGACATCGGCCGGTCACCGCCCCGGGGTCGCCGAGCTTCACCACCGTCACCATGCCGATCGCGCGGTCGATGGCATCGCAGACGGCCATACCCCCCAGCACCTGGGAGATCGGTCCGAGGCGGTCGCCGCGGTATTCGTCGTGCCGCTGCACCTCGGTGCTACCGGCCGCTGCCAAGGCCTGCCGAGCCTGATCGACTTCCTCGTCGGTGCCGTGCACAACCACCAGGTAGCTGCCGTCCCGGACCAGGCGCTCGTACCTCGGCAGATGCCGTTGCGCCACGAAGTGGCCGAGGACCGCGCCGACGACGCCGCCGAGCAGAGCACGCTGGCCGGCGCCGGCCGCCGCCGCGGCGAGCGGGCCGAGCACGAAGAGCGGCCCGGCGCCCGGCACGAACAACAGCGCACTGCCCGCCAGCAGTCCGAACAGACCACCGACCCAGGCTCCGGTGGCCGCACTCGGTCCCGCGATGTCGCCCGTTGTCACGTACCCGTTGAACCGCAGTTCGCTCTGCAGGTCCCGGCCGACCACGGAGATCTGGTCCGGGCGCAGGCCGGCCTCGATGAGCCGCTCCACCGCCCGTTGCGCCGTGTCGAAGTCAGCGAAGACGGCGATGACAGCTTGCTGGTACTCCAGGACCGGGGTGCCATCGACGGCCGGCGCGTCGGTGCCGATCGGGGCGAGGCCGCCGTTTCCCGGTGCGGATCCCCGGCCAACGTCGAGGGTGTCGGTCATGACTTAGCTCCCTTGCGTGTCACGGGGTTGCGGATGACGTTGCGCTGCATCACATTCCGGCAACCGGCACCACCGGCCCGCGAGCGCGACGCCCACCCGCGGAAGCAGTGGGACCCTGCACTGCCACCCCCGAACGATCGCTCCCGTCCGGGTGAGACCGGCTCACCCGGACAAGGCGATCCGGGCGTTTCATGTGGCCGCACGCACGGCGTGCGCGACGGCCGGGGCACCACGACCGGCCAACGGCCAGCGGGTACGGATACTGAGCCACGCCTCACGCCACCACGATCGCGGCGACCGCCGGCGCGGCCAGCGCCGGCGACGGCGCCCACCGTGACCTGGATGACGAGGGAGCCGGTAAAGAACGCCACAACCTGCCGCTGACCGGCCTCGTCACAGTTGGCGGGCCGGGCCCGTCAGAGAAGACGTACACGTTGACAGAGCTGAGGGGAACTGGTCATGACCTATGTCGTGGACTTCGAGACCGTGTCGACCGCCGGGCTGGAGTCGTCGCCGGCCTCCGAGGCGCTGGCCGGGCTGCGGGCGAACGAGGCCCGTTACTTCAAGAACAAGTACGACCACGTGTTCACGACCTCGCCCGCCGAGGAAGCCCGGGCGACCGTCGATTGGGTGAGCGGCGTCCTCAAGAAGGAGCGCGGCATGGTCATCTCCTCGCCGCCGCTCGAGGCGACCGAGTTCCAGGTCGACGGCGTCCGGTGGGCCTACGTCTTCTACCAGAGCGGCCTGTCGATCAACGTCCTCTACACGCTCGACGACGGCGGGAAACGGGCGGTCGGCTTCAAGCTGTCCGACGGCATGGAGGTGCCGGAGGAACTGGGGGCGTTCAAGTTCGCCCGTCAGAAGTCGAAGCTGGCTGGGACGATCCGGGGCTCATTCTTCGTCATCAGGAACGAGCACTGATCGGATTCGGCAGTGCGGGTATCGGCGTAGGTCCCGCCACCGGATCTGTGGCGGGACCGTTCACGCCGGACTAGTTCGTCGACAGAGGGCGGGCTCGCGGGCGAGGGCATAGCCGGGGAGCGGTCGAGGCGTATGCCGCTGTGGTCGTAGCGCCGCCGCCGGCAAACGGCCGTACTCCGTCCAGTACTTGCCGACACCGCCCCGATCTGGCTCGGTCTCGCCAACGGCAAAATCGGCGTCTACTTCGGACCCGCCCTCAGCCTCAAATGCGACGCGGCCCACATCCCCGACACGAAGTTTCTAAGCCAGTTCAGCTCGACCCCGGTCGGCTTCGTGACCGCCAAGAATTCGCCGATCGCCCCCGCCCTCCGCGACGCCGTCAACAAACTGATCACCACCGGCGACTACGCCAAGATCCTGGCCAAGTGGGGCGTCCCCGACTCCGGCATCCCCAAGTCCGCCCTGAACCCGCCCTCCTCGTTGTAATGCCGTGCGTCGCTGCGGGTCCTTCACCCGCAGCGACGCCGCCGGGCGCGTCCTCCGCTCAAGCTCGTCCCTGGAGTCGCCGGTCTGCGCGCGGGGCTGAATCCGCGGTCGGCAGTTCCTCGCCCGCCCCGGCGCCTCCCCGAGCGATCCGTCTTGCCGGTCAGGCGGTGACGGCGTCGATGGCCTTCTTCAGAGCGGACGGCTGGGCCGGCGTGCGTGGAGCTTTGGCCCGCAGCTCGATCATCCGGGCGCCGATGTCCTGCAGCTGCGTACGGGTCAGGCCGTCACGTACCTTCGGGAACCAGTCCTGCTCCTCCTCTTCGACGTGGTGGGTCACGTTTTCGATGAGGACCGTGGTCTTGGCGTCGAAGCGTTCGTCGTCGGGTTTCATGCCGTGTAGTTCCGCGCAGAGGATGTCGGCCACGTGGTGTTCCTCGTAGGATTCGAGGACGTCGTCTTCGAGGTCGGGCAGGAGTTTGCGGACCTCGGGATACATGACTTCGTTCTCGATGTAGGTGTGGACCGTCAGCGCCTCGATGATGTCCTTGACGATGGCGCCCTTGCGCGCGGCGGCGTTCTCGCCCGCGCTCTGGAATTGGCGGAAGAGCTTTCGCATTTCCTTGTGGTCGTTCTTCAGGAGCACGATGGCGTCGGTCGACATGGTTGTCCTCTTCGCTGGTGAGTGGATCTTTCGATGGTCAGGCGTGGGGGATGGGGAACTGGGCCCATATGTGTTTGACGTTGCCGTTGGCGTACCAGCCGATCTCGAGGGCGAGATCGGCGGCCAGTTGCAGGCCGAGACCGCCGGCGCCCGGCGGCCGGTCTTGGGCGAATTCGGGGTGGGCGGCCGGTTCCTCGTCGGCGACGTCGAGGATGAAGGCTTCGTCGGTTCGGCTGAGCCGTACGACGGTGGGCGGCCGCGCGTGGGCGAGAGCGTTCGTGGCGAGTTCGGTGGCGACTATCGCGACCTTCTCCGGAATTTCGTCGAGGACACCGCCGGCGGGCAACGGTTCGCCGGTGAGCGCCCTGTGCAACGAGGCTCGCAGCGACCGCAGCTCGGCGAAGCTGTCCAGCACCCACTGCGCGATCTCGGTGCTCGGCGCCGGGGGACGAGAGGTACTCAGTGCGGGCACGGCGATGTCGTTACCCTGCGTACCGATTCTTAAGCAAATTGGCGGCCAGACCGGAGGGGAGTATTCCGGCCGGGCCTGAAGAACAAGGCCTTCCAGCAGATCAACTGGCGTACGCCTACGTCGTCCCGACTTTGCTCCGGATCGCCGTCGACAAGACCGAGGCGCTGTGGGCCGAGGCCCTCGAACTCGTCGGGGACCTCGGCCGCCCTGGGATTTACCGCGACCGAAGCCGTCGGGGACTGCTGCGGGTTACGCCGGTGGACTTCTCGTTCGACGCGTGGGGATACCTGGAGAACTGGGCGCTCGAGGCGGTCCGCATGATGATCCGGCGAGACGCCGAGCTGCTGACCGATCTGCTGGCGGACGACGATCCTCGGGTGCGCGGCTGTGCGGCGTACGCGGTGGCCGTGGCTCTTCACGGGATCGGGCCGTTGAGGCGCTGGCGTGGTCGGAGACGCTATGGTCGAGCGAGACGTCACCGCTGGGGGTTCGGGTCGGCGCGGTGATCGCGTGGCTGGGCCTCACGCCCCCGCCCGCGGAGTTCACCGGCCTGATGGCCCGTCTGCCGATGCCGTCCACCTACGACATTTTGCGGCGGCACGTGACTGTCAACTCCGGTCGAACCGCCCTTGAATCGACGAGCCCTGAAACTGGTCAACGCCGATCGCCGGGCACAGCTCCGGCGTGCAGTCCAGGGCAGTGGACATTTCCCGATCGAACATGCCGCCCTGAAATGCCTGTGCCTCGTGACCCCGCGGCCTGGGCGCGGAAGCGGTCATGAGCCGACCTTCCGATACCGCGCCTGGAAGAAGCAGTACACCCCGAACGCGATCACGCCGACTCCCGCCACAATCAGCAGAAGCTCACCGAACGGCTGCGCGGCCAACACCCGCAACGCCGCGTCCAGACCGGTCGACGCACCCGGCTCGTGGGTGACGGCCGCATCGGTCAGCAGCACTCCCACGATGCCGAACGCGACCCCCTTCGCCACGTATCCGGCCGTCCCGAGCCACCGCGCGACGCGCTTGGCCTTCCGGCTCATCTGCCCGGTCCTCAGCTTGCGCTCGAACTGATGCTTCGCGCCGTACCAGATGAGCCCGATACCCAAAGCCACCACGCCCACGCCGACGATCCCGATCAGCCAGACGCCACCGGTGTGCGCCATCGCCCCGCTCGTGACGTCCCGCTGCTGCCGGGCGCTCGATGCGGCGGTACCTTTCAGTACCTTGTACGCGGTCCAGGCGAGCACCGCATAAACGACCACCCGCGCACCCGAGGCGATCCGCTCGAACGTGCGGGCCTTGCCGTGTTTGTCCACGTGTCCCACGGCGGCCAGCAGCAGTTGCCAGATCGCCATGGCCGTGAGGCCCACCACGACGACGATCAGCAGGAGCTTGCCGAACGGCTGGCCGGCAAGTACGTGGAAGGCACCGGACTGGTCGCCCTCCTGACCGGAGTGCCCGAGGGCGATCTGGATCGCGAGTGATCCCAACGCGAGGTGCACGAGGCCGTATCCGATGAAGCCCACACGGGTGAGACCGACGAGCGCCGGATTGCGGGCGGCCCTGCGAGCCGTGCCCCGTGCTGTATTCACCGCTGTCATGTGTTCCTGATCCCCGGATTGGGCATTTCCCGAAACATGGAGCTTCTCAGGCGGCGCACAGAGTGGCGCGTACTAACTTTCGCGGGCGGTGCGTTCATCTTCGTCGCACTGATGATCTCGGTGCGCCTGCAATGGGTGCCGTTGTCGTCGGTCGACCGTGGCATCGCGGCCGACCTGAACAGCGCGATCGCCAATCACGCCGGCTGGGTGCGGGTGATGCGGGCGCTGAGCTGGATGGGAAGCACCGGGGTGCTGTTCTGGATCACCGGCGGAGCGGCCCTGGTCCTCGCCGTGCGACGCCGGTTCCGCCTGGCCGGCTACCTGGTGATCACTAGCCTGGGCGCGCCGGTGCTCGACTACTCGCTCAAGCTGGCCGTCGGACGGCTTCGTCCCGCGGTGGCCGACCCCGTCGCGGTCGGCGGGGGCAACAGCTTCCCGAGCGGCCACGCGCTCAGTTCCTCGGTCATCTACAGCGCTCTGCTGCTGGTCTTCATGCCGGCCGTCCCGGTGCGGTTCCGCCGACCGGTGGTCGGTGCCGTGGGCCTGCTGCTCGTGCTCATCGGCTTCAGCCGGCTGGCGCTCGGCGTGCACTTCCTCTCCGACGTGCTCGGCGCCTGGTGCTTGGCGGCGGTCTGGCTCGGCCTCACCGCCTACGTGTTCGAGCTGAGCCGCGACATGTCCGGCAAGCGGGTCACCGAGCCGCTGCGCGAGGGCCTCGAGCCGGAGGCGCCCGACGACCTCGCGCCGGTGGTAAAGGATCCGTCCAGGCGCCGGTCCGCGCATCTGCTGCGATCCGCCGCCATCGCCGTGGTCGGCTGGGTGATGACCCTCGGCGCGCTGCTCGCCATCGGCCTGCCGCTCGCGCACTATCGCCACGGCAACGGCAACATCCTCGGCGACTCGACCATCCCGCATTGGTTCGCCGCGCATCGCACCCCGGCGCTCAACCGGATCAGCGAGTGGGGAAGCACCGCCGGCAACACCCACATGATCCTTTTCGTCGGTGTACTGGCGGGACTGCTGACCCTCGCGGTGACCCGGCGCCTGGCGCCGATCGTCTTCCTGATCGTCACCATGGTCGGTGAGCTGCTCGTCTTCCTGGCCACCTCGGCGATCGTCGGCCGCGCCCGGCCGGACGTGCCGCACCTCGACGGCAAACTGCCGACCTCGAGCTTTCCCTCGGGGCACGTGGCCGCCACAACCCTGCTGTACGCCTCCATCGCGATCCTGGTGATGGCACGCACCAAGGCCTGGTGGCGATGGATCTTCGTGGGACTGGCCGTGGCCATGCCGCTCTGGGTCGCGCTCTCCCGGATGTACCGCGGGATGCACCACCCCACCGACATCCTGTTCGGCAGCCTGGTCCTCGCGTCCCTGTGGTTGACCACCACGCTCTATGCGACAAGGCCGAACGAGCATGCGCAAGAGGCAGCGCATCCGGTCGCACGGCGGCGTTCGCAGCAGCTGACGCAGGTGGGACAGGCATGAGCGTCGAGGACTGGTTGCTGACCGGCGAGGAACGCGACAACCCGCACAGCGTGCTGTCCCAGCGGCCGTGGACGACCGGTAACGAGGTGTGTCCGCTGATCGACGGCGCCGCCTACTTCGCCGAGCTGTGCATCGCGGTGGGGCGGATGCGGTCCGGCGACGTGCTGATGTTCACCGACTGGCGGGGCGACCCGGACGAGCGCCTGGACGGACCCGGCAGCGAGGTGTCGCGCGTCTTCGCGCAGGCGGCGTCGGCACGCGCGTTGCAGGCTTGGCACGACGGCGGCCGGATCGGAGCGCGACCTCGCGGGAGGCTTCGCGAGTATCGACTTCCGAAGCTGTCGACCTGGTCCCGGCGAACGGCTCCCGTGTCGTTGCGCCTGTTAGCCGATCCCGACGGGCGTCCACGCCATCTGCGCCGGACCGGGGGCTACTGAGCGTTCGCGCACGCCTCTGCAACGCGCGATGCGGTTGACGTGTGTCGATCGCAGGGAGCGGCACACGGAGGTGGCGGAGTGATCGAGACAGCTCGCGACTTCGACGAGTTCTACGTGGCCACCGTCCGGAGACTGGTCATGCGGTTGTCCGCATACACCGGCGACCTCGGCGCCGCCTGGTATGTCGCTGGGCCGCCGCGAGTGTGGCATCTGCATGCCCACTGCGGCGCATCGCGTGTGGCACACCGACCCAGCCGTGACCGCAGTGCACTGTCATCGGCTACCCGTGCGCATGCCGTCCTCGCGAGCCAAGACTGAGGGCAGCTGGATCTGGCTGCGGGTGACCGGAATCGGCTGAGACCCCCGCATCGGCGCGTACGCAAGGACGGCGAAGACGTCGACGAAAGCACATAGTCCTCGGCACCACCGTCGAGCCCGGCGACCCGGTCCGCGACGGTGCCGAGGGCGGTCAGGATCACCGCCGGGGTTTTGTTGCCGCTGCGGCGCAGACGGCCGAGGAGGTTGAGGCCCTCGATGGCCGGCAGGCCACGGTTGATGATCAATAGGTCGTAGCGGCGGGTGAGGGCGCGGTGCAGGCCGGCCTGGCCGTCGCGTGCCAGCTCGGCGGTATAGCCCGCACCGCCGAACAGCCGCAGCATCAGGTCACCCAGCTCGCGGTAGTCGATCAGCACCCGAGTCGGAGTCACGTCCTCCCCTCCACTCTGACAGCCGGACGGGTCATCCGAAGTGCGCCGCGTCCAAGGCGGCCTGCAGCGATTCCAGATAGCCGCCGCTGGTCACGGTGGCGCCGCTGACCGAGTCGATGTGCGCGCTCTGCGCCTGCAGCGTCTCGGCGCGCAGCTGCGGGAGCGCGTAGCCGTTGATCTCGTCGTCCCGGTCGTTGCCGTCGGGGCGGCGCAACACGCGTACGTCGGTGATTTTGTGGTTCTGGATTTTGACCTGGACCTGGACCGGTCCCCAGCGGGTGTCGGCCACGGTGCCGTTGACCGTCAAGGCCTTGGCCGCGCGCGGCCCGCTGCTCGGGGCTCCGCTGCTCTGCGGCTCGCTGCTCTCCGGTACGACGCCCGGCGCTGCGCCGGTCACCGGCGACGGTGGTGTCCCGCCCAGGCTGGTGCGATAGCTGAGCAGCAGGACCACGGCGGCGATCGTCGAGACGATCCAGAGGGTCAGGCGGCGCATCCGCGCCTCCGCGAGGTCACCATGCGAACTCCTCGGAGTGGATCAGGTCGTCGGGCACGCCTGCGGCGTGCAGATCGGTGCGCACGGCCGCCATCCAGGGCGGCGGCCCGCAGATGTACGCCTCCCGGCCCGCCACGTCCGGGACGAGCTGGTGCAGAGCGGCCGGGTGCCAGCCGGCGGGCAACCACGAGCCGTGCCGGGGGCGGCCGCCTTCCAGATAGATCACCCGGACGCCGTGCCGCCGGGCGAGGTCGTCCAGCTCGGCCCGGAAGACCGCGTCGGCTCGGTTACGGATCCGGTAGAGCAGCACGGCATCGGCCGTCCCGAACTCGTCCAGCAGAGCCCGCATGGTCGTGATCCCGACGCCCGCCGCGACCAGCAGGGGAGGGCGGCCGCTCCATTTCGCCGGGGTCAGGGCGCCGTAAGGTCCCTCGATCAGCACGCGGGTGCCGGGCCTCAGGGACCGGACCCGGCGACTGCCGTCGCCGAGGTCCTTCACGGTGATTCGCAACAGGTCCGGGGCCGGTCCGGCCGAGAGGGTGTACGGGTTGGCGCGGGTCCATCCCGGGCCGTCCAGGAATCGCCACAGGAAGAACTGACCGGCCCGTACCGGGAGCCGGTCGAGGCGGTGGCCGCTCAGGTAGACCGAGACCACTCCGGGCGCCTCGGCGACGACCTGCACCACCCGGAGCCGGTGGTAGGCCGACCGCCACAGCGGCAGAGCGATCCGGAAGGCGAGCACCGCGCCGAGCGTCGCGGCGTACAGGCCCCACCAGTAGGCCTGGGACAGCGGTGACCCGACGAAGTCGGCGCCGGTCCAGATCTGGTGGGGCAGCGCGAGCCCGACGCCCAGATACGCGTACAGGTGCAGCAGGTGCCACGACTCGTAGCGCAGGCGGCGCCGCGCGGCCCGCACCGAGAGGATCACGACCAGGATCAGCAGACCGGTTCCGGCGGTCGCGAGGAGCATCCCCGGATAGGTGGTGACGAGGCTCCAACCGGTGCCGAGGAGCCCGCCGGTTCCGGACCCGGCGTAGCCGACGGTGATCAGGACCACGTGCGCGAGCATCAGCCAGAACGACCAGAAGCCGGCCAGCCGGTGCCGGCGGGCCAGCAGGTCCTGTCCGTAGGCCCGCTCCACCCACGGGATACGGGCCATCAGCAGGACCTGGACGAGTAGCAGATCGGATGCCCAGAGCCCGGTCAGGCGTCCCAGCGTGGTGGCCGGCTCACCGAGGCCCTGCAGGTTGCGGATCCCGCCGTTCGCCGTCCACAGCGCCGTCACGACGAGCAGGCTGAACAGGGCCAGCGCGCCCGCGACGTCTCGCCACCACCGGCGCGGAGCCGAGGGCGCCGGGAGCCGGCGGCCCGATCCGGCGAACCGGACCCGTCCGGTCGCCGCGGTGCTGGTGTCGTTCACGCGGCAAATCTGCGGCGGCGAAATGGGAGAACTCGAAGAATCAGCTTCGTAGCCTTTCGGGGCATTTGCCGACGTTCTGGAAGGACCGCTATGACCACGGTCAACGGGCTACCGGCGCACATCCTGCTGGTGCACGCGATCGTCGTGCTGCTGCCGCTGGCCGCCTTGCTGCTCGTGCTGACCGCGTTGTGGCCGGCCGCCCGGGCCCGGCTCGCCGCGCCCAACGCGATCCTGTCGATTCTCGTCGTCCTGCTGGTCCCGCTGACGACCAGCGCGGGGGAGTGGCTCGAGCGGCGGGTTCCGCAGAACGACCTGCTGCACAAGCACACCGAGCTCGGGGACAACGCGATCTTCTACGCGATTCCGATCGCCGTGCTCGCCCTGATCGTCTGGTGGCGCGAGCGGGAAGCCCAGCCGGGTTCCGGCCGGCGGACTTGGCTGGCGCCGCTCTCGACCGCGGTGACCGGCGTCGTCGCGGTGCTGGCCCTGATCGCGGGCGCGGCCGGCGTCTACGGGATCTACCGGATCGGGGACTCCGGTTCCAAGGCAGCCTGGACCGGCAGCTTCAGCACGACGGAGACGACCCCACGCGGCCAAGGCCACGACTGATCCTTTCCCCGATCACCCGGCTGCGGTTCGCGGTCTGATTCGTGATCGTCTGACCATCTCCTTCACCTACAGCCGCCGGCACTCACTGCTCAGCTGAGCAGGGCGGCGGTGCTCAACTTGCGGCCGTAGCCGCCGATACGGTGGAAGTGCGAAAGACGGCCGGCATCATGCTGCTTCTGGCCGGAGCCGCGATCACCGCTCTGACCCCGGACTCGATCGGAGGGCAGGCGGTCTACCTCGCGTGCTTCGCCGGGCTCGTCGTGGCCACATGGGCGGCGGTCCGGCGGCCCGGGCCGCGCCGGCCGTGGGTGCTGACCGCGTGCGCGGTCACCTCGTGGCTGGCCGGTGACATCACCACGGTGATCGTCCAATTGGCCGGGCGCACCCCGTCGGTCGGGCTGGCGGATGTGTTCTGGCTGGCCGGCTACCCGTTGATGGGCGCCGCGATCCTGGCCATGGTGCGCCGTCGGGCCCCGGGCCAGAGCCGGGCCGCGCTGCAGGACGGCCTTACGCTGACCACCGCGGCTGGGCTGGCGGCCTGGCAGTTCTTCATCCGGCCCGAGTTGCACGGCGGCGGCCCGACGCCGTCGCTCATCGTCGGGGCGCTCTATCCGAGCGGCGATCTGGTCCTGTTCGCCGCTGTCGTCTACCTGGTTCTCTCGCCGGGCCGCAACGGTGTGCCGGGGCTTCTCCTGATCGCCGGGAACTCACTCTCGCTGATCCTCGACACGCTGCTGACGATGCTGTCGGACGTGCTGCCCGGCTCGGCCGCCGATCGGTTGAACGGCGCCCTGCTGCTCGCCAACGCGCTGATCGTGGGGTCGGTGCTGCGTCGCGACCGCGACCAGATGCTTCAACCGGCGCCGATCGAAAAGCCGCGCCTGCACCCGGCTCGGCTGACGTTCTTGGGGCTGGCGATGCTGACCGGGCCGATCCTGGCCGTCGCCCGGCAGACCGGACGCATCGAGGAGCGCATGCTGATGCTCAGCGCCACCGCGGTTGCCGTCGGCTTCTGCCTGGCCCGCTTCACCCAGGCGGTGCACGAACAGGGCCGCACCCAGGACCGCCTGACCTACCTGGCCGACCACGACAGCCTCACCGGGCTGGTCAACCGGCGAGTGCTCGCTGAGCGACTGACCCGGCAGTTCCGGTCGCGCGACGACTTCGCCCTGCTCTACCTCGACCTCGACGGCTTCAAGGCGGTCAACGACGCGTACGGGCACGCGGCGGGTGATGCGGTCCTGGTCGAAGTGGCGCGCCGCATCCGGGCCGAGGTCCGGGACGCCGATCTGGCCGCCCGGCTCGGCGGCGACGAGTTCGCGGTGCTCAGCCGCGAGCTGGATGCGACCGGCGCCCGCGAGCTGGCCGACCGGCTGCGCCGGGCGGTGTCCGAACCCATCGTCTGTGACCGCGCCGCCCTGCACGTCGGGGTCAGCATCGGCCTGGCCACTGGCGCCGGCTGCGCGCACGGCGAGGAGATGCTCTCCCGGGCCGACCAGGCGATGTTCGAGGTCAAACGGGGACGGCGGGCCGCTGCGGGCGCCTCGGCGCCGGCTCAGCCGGGGGTGCGGGTCCGGTCGGGTACGGCGGTGAAGCCGGTCCAAGATCTGAGGAGTCCGCAGGACGTCGACGCACCCGAGTCCAGACTGCCGTTGTAGTTCACGTTGTCGCCCGGCGAGCCGGTGAACTCGGCCGACCCGCTGCCGTTCTTCTGCTCGACCGGTGTGCCGCCGGAGCAAAGCCGGCGGGCTGGGTTACGCGCACGGGAGTTCAGGAAGCCGAGGAAGACCGACCGGGGCACGCCGCCGCGCTGGGCCAGCACGGTCACCTCGGCCAACGCCTGGGTGACCACGCCGAGCAGCACGTTGTGCGCCACCTTCACCAGCCGCGCCTGGTCGCCCTCGCCGACGTAAGTCACCGATGCGCCGATCACCCGCAGCAGCGGCTCGACCTGAAGGAAGGCGGCTTTCGGGCCGGAGGCCACGATCGAGGCCCGGCCGGCCCGGACCACCTTGGGGTTCCCGCTGACCGGGGCGGCGAGCAGCGTGGTGCCGCGGCGCGGATCCGTTCGGACGTCTCCGACCCGACCGTGCTGGCGTCGACCAGGAGATGAGGCGCCACACGCTCGCGCAGCAGTCCGCCCTCGTCGAGGATCACCCGCCGCAGCGACGCGTCGTCGGCCACCGTGGCGAAGACGACGTCCAGGCCGGCCAAGTCGCCGACGACATCGGCGACCTTGGCACCGGCGATTGCCTCGGCCTTGCTCCGGGTGCGGTTCCAGACGTGTACGCCGTGACCGGCCGCCAGCGGACGCCGCACCATCGCGCCGCCCATCCGCCCGGTGCCGATCCACCGGACTTCACTCATCGCGAAGCCCCTCCTCCGTACGCGTTTTCCCGCGCCCGCCCAGATACAGCCGCGTCACTTCGGGGTCGTCGAGCAGCCGGGCGGCCGCGGCGACCAGCCGCACCGCGCCGGCGTCCAGCACCGCGCCGGTGTCCGCGGCGGCCAGCCCGGAGCGGGCGTTCTGCTCGACCAGCAGGATCGTGCGCCCGGCCCCGGCCAACTGCCGGACGCTTTCGAAGACCTGCCGCCGCGACCGCGGGTCCAGTCCGATCGACGGCTCGTCGAGCAACACCAGCGCGGGGTCGAGCAGCAGGGTGCGGGCCAGCTCGACCTGCTTCTGCTCGCCGCCGGAGAGCGAGCCGGCGTGCGCGCCGGCCCGCCGCGCGCAGATCGGGAAGGCCGCCACCGCCCGGTCGATCCGCTCCCGCAGCACCCGGCTGTCGCGTAGCAGGTAGCCGCCCATCAGCAGGTTGTCCCGCACCGTCATCTCCGGGAAGAGGCTGCGCTCCTGCGGCACGTGCGCGATCCCGAGCAGCAGCCGCTCGCGTGGTCCTCGCCGGCCGAGGTCCTCGTCGCGGAACAGCACCCGGCCTCGGGTGGGCCGGAGCAACCCGCTGACCGTCTTCAACAGCGTGGATTTGCCGGCGCCGTTCGGGCCGATCAGGCAGGTCACGCTGCCCTCGGCGACGTCCAGGTCGATGCCGCGCAGCACGTCACCGGCGCCGTAGCCGGCGACCACGCCATCGATTCGCAGCAGCATCTCAGCCGCCCAGGTACGCGTCGAGGACCCGCGGGTCGGCCTGGATCAGGGTCGGGTCGCCCTGGCTGATCGGACGGCCGGCGTCGAGCACGATGACCGGGTCGCAGAGCCGCATCACGAACGACAGGTCGTGCTCGACGATCAGGAAGGTCACGCCGGCCGCGTGGCGGGCGCGGACGTGCTGCTCCATCCGTTCGACCAGCACCGGGTTGACTCCGGCGGCCGGCTCGTCGAGCAGCACCAACCGGGGCGCACTCATCAGCACGGCGGCGAACTCCAGCAGCTTGCGCCGGCCGTAGGACAGCTGGGCCGCGAGCCGGTCGGCCTCACCGGTCAGGTCGAACTCGGCGAGCAGCTCTTCCGCCCGCTTCCGATCGGCGGCGCTGACCCGGGGCGAGGCGAGCTGCCACCACCGATGACCGGCCGCCGCGACCAGGTTCTCCACCACCGTGAGCTGCGGGAATACCCGGGCCTGCTGGAAGGTGCGGGACAGGCCGGCCCGGTAGAGCCGCCCGGGACTGTGCCCGGTGACGTCCCGGCCGGCGAAGTACACCCGGCCGGCGTCCGGCTTGCGATAGCCGGTTACCAGGTCGAAGAGCGTGGTCTTGCCGGAGCCGTTAGGCCCGATCAGCGCGGTCACCGTGCCTTCGGCGACCGACAGCGAGCAGCCGTCCACCGCGGTCACCCCGCCGAAGCTCTTGCGCAGCCCGTCGACCCGCAGCAGTTCGGTCACCGCAGCCACCGCCGCTCCGCGAGCGTCGGCAGCACCCCGCGGGGGAGCGCCAACATGATCAGGAGAAACACCATCGCGTACGCGATCAGGTAGAACTGGCTCGCACCCAGCTGGTACGCCAGATACTGCTGGCCGCCCTCCAGCACCACCGCACCGAGCACCGGTCCCCAGAGCGTGCCCCGGCCGCCGAGGAACGTCATCAGCACCACCGCGATGGTGGTCAGCGGATCCACCGCGAACTGCGGATAGATCATCCCGACCTGGTAGTACGCCCAGACCGCACCGACCATCGCAGTGAGCCCGACACTGACCGCGAAGGCCAGCACCTTCACGCCGGCGACCGGCACCCCGACCCCGCGCGCCTTGTCCTCGTCACCGCGTACCGTCGCCAGTGCCAGCCCGACCTTGCTGCGCTGCGCGCCGTAGGTCAGCAGCATCGCCAGCACGAGCAGGGCGAGCAGCACGTAGTAGAACGGCCGCTCGAAGGTGTCCGCGGCGAACGGCGCGACCGGGAAGGACAAACCCTGCGCCCCGCCGGTCAGCCCGTGCAGGTTGAACGCCAGCGTCTGCACGACGAAGACCAGGGTGATCGTGACGATCGCGAAGACGTCGGCCCGGGTGCGCATCGCGAGCGCGGCGACCGGCACGCCGAGCAACGCCACGCCCACACCGATCGCGGGCAGCCACGCGAACGGGTGCCAGCCGTCCGTCAGCCCGGCCTGCCGGTGCAGGAGGAGAGCGAACGCGTACGCGCCGAGGCCGAAGAACGCGGCGTGCCCGAGCGACGGGTAGCCGGCCAGGCCGCCGACCAGGTTCCAGGCGCTGGACAGGGCGGCGAACATCAGCACGAAGACCAGCATGTTGAGCACCCAGTGCGGTGGCCCGAGCAGGGGCAGCAAGGCCGACGCCACCACGAAGAGGCCGCCCTTGATCACGCCGCTCGCCCTCACGCCGCCCTCCCGAAGAGGCCTTGGGGGCGCACGAGCAGGACGGCCAGGAGGATCACGAAGAACGTCATCTGGGACCAGGCCGGCGAGATCGTCGAGGCGACCACGGCCGACGAGACGGAGACGATCAGCGCGCCGGCGATCGCGCCGCCGATGCTGCCCAGCCCGCCCAGCACCACGATCGACAGCAGCAGCGAGATCAGGTCGTAGTGGCTGCCCGCGTTGAACGGGTAGAGCAGGCCGTACACCGAGCCGGCCGCCGCCGCGGTGGCCGCACCCAGGCCGAAGCCCAGGGCGGCCACCCGCTCGGTGCGTACACCGAGCAGCCGGGCGGACTCCGGGTTCTGCACGGTGGCCCGTACGGCCCGGCCGAAGCGGGTGCGGTGCAGCAGCAAAATCAGCAGGGCGAGCGCGCCGGCCGAGAGTGCGAACGCGGCGAACCGGACGACCGTGACCTGGTAACCGAGCACCGTCCAGCTGTCGTTGGCGTACGAGGTGTTGATGCTGCGCCGGGTCGTGTTCCAGACGACGCCGATGACGCCCTCGATCAGCAGCGCCACCGCGAACGTGACCAGCAGGCTGAGCTCGGTGCGGTCCTCGCGGCGCAGCGGCCGCAGGAACGCCAGGTGCACGCCCACGCCGAGGACGAACATCACCCCGGTGGTCACCGGGATCGCCAGGAACGGATCTATCCCGTACGACGTGAAGAGTTGGTAGGAGAGGTAGGCGCCGAGGATGACCAGGGCGCCCTGGGCGAGGTTGACCACCTTCATGATGCCGAAGACAAGGGTCTGGCCGGAGGCCATCAGCGCGTAGACGCCGCCGGTCAGCACACCCAGGATCAGCCCTTGGACTCCGGCGTGCACGCCCTCACCCGCCCCACGCCGGCTTGGGGAAGATCGGTCCCGCCTGCGCCGTCCCGGCCGGGTAGACCGGCACCAGCTTGCCGTTCTGCCATTGGATCAGCGCGAAGCTGCCGCTCGGCTGCCCGTACGCGTCCCAGCTCAGATTGCCGAGCAGGGTCGGCCAGGTGCCCTGGTGAAGGGTCGCGATGATGGTCGCGTTGTCGATCTTCCCGGTCTTGGCGGCGACCGCCTCGACCAGCTGCCCGGCCGCATACGCCTCCGCGCTGCTGTTGTCGATCGTGTCGGTCGTCCCGCCGTACGCCTTGACGTACGCCGTCGCGAACGCGTCGCTGCCGGCCGCCTTGCTCCCCGGGAACCAGTCGCCGGAGGACATGATGCCCGCCGTGTTGCCGGCGCCGACCTTGTCGGGGAACTCGACCGGCGAGTTCGCCCCGTTGGAAAGGAACATGAACTTCGGGCTGAACTTGAGCTGTACCAGGCTCTTGACCTGCCCGTACGCGTCGTCGCTCTGGGTGCCGCCGACGAGCGCGCCGGGCTTGGCCGCGGCGACCTTGGCCATGATCGTCGAATAGTCCTGGGTCTCGGCGGGGTAGACCTGCTTGTAGACGGTCCGGATGCCGGCCGCCTCGAACCGGGCCCGGATGTCCTCGGCGACCGGCGTGGCGAACGGGTCGTCCAGCTCGGTGTAGGCCGCGGTGGCCGGGCGCTGGTCGGCCGGCAGCGAGAGAATCCAGTCGGCGAAGACGTCGCCCTGCTTGACCACCGGGGCCGGCTGGACGAAGAAGAGGTTGGTCAGCCTCTGCGCGAAGACGGCCGGGCCGCCGCCGGCCGGCTCCAGGAACGCGTACCCGTAGCGCTTGGCGACCTGCGACGCGGGCACCGTGAGGAGGCTGGAGAACGGCCCGAAGACGAGATCGACCTTGTCCTTGTTGATCAGGTTCTGATAGTTGGTGACCACCTGGTTGGTGCTGGACGTGTCGTCCACGATCTTCATCTGGACCTGGCGGCCGAGCACGCCGCCCTTGGCGTTGACGGTGTCCGCCCACAGTTGATAGCCGGCCTTGACGGCCTTGCCGGAGTCGGCGAAGTCCCCGGTCAGCGAGACCGACGCGCCGATCACCAGCGGCGACCTGGGCCCTGCCTTCGTATCCGCACTTCCGGACGAGCAGGCCGCGAGTGCCAATGCGGCGCCGGCCGCCAGGCCGGCCCGCCAGAAACGATTGCTCGTCGACATCGCCGGTTCCCTCCATAGCATGGACAGGAAGCATCTACACAATCGATTGCGGCGAGCATCCACTGTGGTACAGCCAGTGTCAACGTGCCGAATTGTCAAATGCAGCAACCGATTGTGGCGGGGGATACGCTGACGCCATGCAGCGGATCAAGCTGGCCGACGTGGCCCGGGCGGCCGGTGTCCACCCGGGGACGGCCAGCCGTGCGCTCAACCCGCAGACCCGTGAGCAGGTCAACCCGGCGACCGTCCGGCGGGTGGCGCGGGCCGCGCAGCGCCTCGGCTACGTGCCCAACCCGGTCGCCCGCGGGCTGCGCACCGCCCGCTCGTTCCTGATCGGCATGGTCGTGCCGGACGTGACCAACCCACTCTTCCCGCCCATGGTCCGCGGCGCCGAGAAGGTGCTCACTCAGGCTGGCTACACGCTGGTCCTCACCGACACGGACAACGACGCGGCCACCGAGCGCCGGCAGATCGAGCTGCTGCGGGCCCGCGGCACCGACGGCTTCATCGTCGCCACCGCCCGCTGGAAGGACGAACTGCTCGCCGAGATCGCGGCGGCCGGGGTGCCGGCGGTGCTGGTCAACCGGAACACCTCGAGCGCCGCGCTGCCGTACGTCGGCGGCGACGAGCGCACCGGCGTCCGGCTCGCCGTCGACCACCTCGTCGCGCTGCGCCACCGGCGCATCGCGCACCTGGGCGGCCCGGCGAACACCTCGACCGGCCGGGAACGGGCCGCCGCCTTCCGCCAGGCCGTCCGGCAGCACGGCCTGCCCTCCGCCGGCCTGGTGCGGGCCTGCGCCGCGTACACCGAAGAAGCCGGCGGCGATGCCGCCGCCCGCCTGATCGACTCGGGCCAGGAGTTCACCGCGGTCGTGGCCGGCAACGACCTGATCGCCTTCGGTGTGCTGGGCGCGCTGACCCGGGCCGGGCTGTCCTGCCCGGGCGACGTGTCGCTGATCGGCTTCAACGACATGCCGCACCTGGACAAGCTGGCTCCGCCGCTGACCTCGGTGGCGCTGCCGCTGGCTGAGATGGGCGCGCAGGCCGCCAGGATCCTCCTGGCCCGGGTTGCGGGGCCGGACAGCGGGCCGCCGACCCAGTCACTGCTGGGCGTGGCACTCAAGATCCGGGCCAGCACGGCCGAGGCCGGAACCTCTCCGCCCCGCCGGTGACGGTTCCGGCCGGTCATGTTCTGCGGCCGCTGCCGCCGGGACCCGGCCACGCCGCCGTCCGCCGCTACCTGCGCCGCTACCGAGGTGCGCGGCGGATCATGGCGGGGTCGAGGTCCGCCAGGCGCGACCGGCCGGCCAGCGCCATGGCCAGCTCCAACTCCGCCCGCAGCCGGGCGAGCACGCCGACGACCCCCACGGTGCCGCCGGCGGCGAGGCCCCAAACCGGCGGCCGGCCCACGAGCACGACATCGGCGCCGAGCGCCCGGGCCACCAAGACGTCCACGCCACGGCGCACGCCGCCGTCGACGAGCACCGGGATCCGACCCGCAACCGCCGCAACGACGCCGGGCAGCGCGTCCAGGGTCGCGACGGCGCCGTCAAGCTGCCGGCCGCCGTGGTTGGACACCACGATGGCGGCGGCGCCCGCGTCCACCGCGTGGGCGGCGTCCGAGGGATCGAGGATGCCTTTGAGCACCACGGGCAGGCCGGTGCGGTCGGCCAGCCAACCGAGGTCGGACCAGCGCAGCCCCGGATCGTAGGTCGCGCCCACATGGGCCGCGAGCGCCGAGCCGCCGGCCGCCGGGATGCCGGCGAGTGCCATCGTGGCAGCGTCGATGTTCTGCGACTGGGCATGCGGCGGGATCGCAAAGCGGTTTCGCACGTCGCGCCGCCGGTCGCCGAGCCGCGGCGAGTCCACCGTGACGACCAGGGCGGTGAAGCCGGCGGCCTTGGCCCGTGCCACCAGATCCAGCACGACGGCCCGATCGCGCAGCACGTACAACTGCAGCCAGCGCGGTCCCCCAGCGGCGGCGATCTCCTCGTAGCGGACACTCGCGAACATCGACGCGATCATCAGTGTGCCGGTCGCCGCCGCACCCGCGGCCGTCGCTGCCTCGCCGTCCGGATGCCAGAGCCGCTGGTACGCGACGGGGGCGACCCCGAGCGGCGCGGCCAGCCGTGCGCCGCACACCTCGACCGCCGTATCCACCGCGGACACGTCGACCAGCACGCGCGGGACCACCGTCGCGTCGCCGAAGGCGGCAACATTGGCGGCAAGCGTCCGTTCGGTGCCCGCCCCGCCCGCGAGGTAGTCCCACGCAGCCGGCTCAGCCCCGGCCTGCGCCCGCGACCGAACGTCGTCCAGGTCGTCGTCGGTCAAGGTCTCCCGCCTTTCGACAACATCGCGTCGCTCACCGCGATCTGCCTCAAGCCGGTCACGGGGCGCCGGGCGGCTCGGTGCTGCCCGTGTCGGCGGAGAATCCGGCGACCGGATCAAGCGGGTCGCGGCGGTGAGCGACGACCCGCGGCCGAGCTGGCTGCCCGGGCCGCCGACGCCGACCGTCCCGCCGGAACACCTCGTCCTCCTTGGTGACAACCCGCGCGGGAGGACTCCCGCCGCTACGGCCCGTCCCCGAGTCGCCGGTGCACGGTGTGCTGCGCCTACGCGGGTAATACTCGCACAGCGAACGGCGACCGCACGAGCCTCCGGCGACGCCGCGCCGGTGCTGCGCAACGCTCGCCGGGCCTGGTCGAAGGCTACCGGCCGCAGCGCTGGCCGGCTTCGCCGCGCCTCGATCCCACCCGACCCGCCGGCGACTAAGGTGTTTCGATGGCGAGCATTCAGCCCGAGCTCTGGGTCCACGAAGCGGGCACCGCGGTCGAGTTCTACAAGGCGGCCTTCGGGGCCAGGGTCTTGCACATCGTCGGGGGAGGGGAGGACGTCGTCGCGCAGCTCGACCTCGAAGGCGCGGTCTTCTGGGTGGTCACGGCGGACACGAATCGACACCGGCTCAGCCCTTCAGCGGCCGGCGGCACTACGGGGCGGACCCTGCTCGTCGTCGACAATCCCGACGAGTTGTACGCGCAGGCGGTGACGGCAGGCGCCACGCCTGCTTCGCCGGTCGCCGACGAGCACGGCTGGCGGGTCGGCCGCGTCGTGGACCCCTTCGGTCACGAGTGGGAGATCGGCCGACACCTCGCAGACTGAGGCCCCCCAGTGGCTTGCGCTCCGTGCTCCAGGCGCCGAACACGCGGTCCGAGCCGGATGCTGAACCGGTTCGGTGCGCGTCGGCCGAAGTGGGCCGACGGTCCATGCCGGGGTGGCGTTGGCCTGGTCCTGGTCGTCTCCACCGCGGCGACGGACGGGCCGGCGGCCCGATGCCGCCGTACCGCCCAGCCAGCCGCCGGGGTCAGGTCTGCGGCGACCAGATCACCAGGCCGAGGCACATTTCGTCGCTCGTGCCGTCGCCCCACACCACGTAGCGAGGTGGAAGCTTCCGCAGCGCGGGCAGCAGTTTACGCAAGCCTGCATCGTGGGTGCAGGTAACTCGCAGCGTGTCGCCCGGCTTGACCGCGAGCGGTGTCGGTAGCGGGTGGATCGCCTGGTCGTCGAAGTTGTAGACCGGGATGTCGAGCAGGGTGCGGGCGTCGGCAGTGCCGGGGTTGAGCTCTATCCTGATGGAACGTCCCAACAGGTGCATGTGCCCGGCAACCGCGTAGATGGTGCCCTGTTGACGTATCGGGCGGTCGCAGTGCTGGGTGGTGCCGGGTGTCGGTGTGCCGTTGTCGCACATCTGCACCAGGCCGTCTTCGGTGGTGCCGACATCTTCACCGAAGCGGTGGGTGACGTCCGCAATGGCCGCTTTCCGGTCGCACAGCGAGCCGGATTCGCCGGCCGCGCAGGGCAGTTCAACCGGCGCGGGCAGTTCCATGGTGTCCAGCGCAGTCAGCTTCCTGCTGCCGTCGGTGAGGCGCAGCCGGATGCTGGACTGGTCGGTGCCGGCTGGTTTGCCGCCGCTGGCGAGCAGGTTGTAGTGCACTTGCATGACAAGCAGGCTGCCCGGCGGCATCGGGTAGCCGACGCCGGGGGACAGCAGCGTCTCGTTGGCGCCGGGCGCCCAGTGCGCGACCCAGCCGGCGTCACCTCCGATCCCGGCGTCACCGAAGCAGGTCCATCCCTCGCCGGGGTCGGCGGCGTCGACGGCGCGCGCCTTGTCGGCTTGGCTCGGGTCGACCCGGAAGAAGATCGCGTGGTGGACGATCGATGTGTTCTGCGGAAAGAACTGGCTTCCGGTCAGGTAGGCACCGGTGGTGAGGTGCGGATCGACGAGGAAGCATCGGTACTGGTCGGTGCCACCGTTGGGCGCCACCGGTTCGTAGGGCTGCGGCATCGCCAGCGTGACGAACCGCTCGCCGGCCCGCGGCGGCGCCGCCGCTGGTATCGAGTCCGCACCGTGTTCGTGGCCGGCGTGCTCGGCTGCCGCCTGGGTGTCCGC
This sequence comes from Actinoplanes sp. NPDC051411, assembly GCF_040682075.1. NCBI lineage: Bacteria > Bacillati > Actinomycetota > Actinomycetes > Micromonosporales > Micromonosporaceae > Actinoplanes > Actinoplanes sp. NPDC051411. The sequence continues at coordinate 51,608 of NZ_JBFBAD010000033.1, forward strand.
GCTGGGCGCGGGTCCTGATCCGGTCGAGCTGCCAGTGCCGTTACCGCACGCCGCGACGATCAGTGCGACCGCCGTCCCGGCGGCGAGAGCGCTACGTCTGCGTGTCCTTCGCGTCACCTGCACCGTGGTTCGCCTCCATCCTCGTAGGCGTTTCTTCATCGAGAATGGACAATCCGCCTTGCCGGCACATCCGGGAGAACCCGGATAGAGGCCCTGAAACTGCCTGGCTCGGCGTACCGGACGGCACCGCGACCGTCGCCGTCCTGGCTGACCGGTACCGCCCTGCTCACCGCGACCGGCGGGGACTTCGAAGAACCGCCGGCGTCGTAGCGGCGGATTCCCGGTCGGCCATCAGCTCAGTGAATCGCGAAGCGTCGGCGGCTCGGAGCACGTTGTTGAACATCACGTACGCCGGACCCGCGCCGACCATGTCGGCGAGCTGCGCCAGCTGGGTGTCCGTGTAGACGTGGTGGGCGCCGGTGATGCCGTGCAGCCGGTAATAGGCCATCGGCGTCAGGCTGGGGCGCAGGAACGGGTCGGCGGCATGGGTGAGGTCGAGCTCCTCGCACAGACTGCGCACGAGGTCGTCCGGCCAGGGGCCGCGTGGTTCCCAGAGCAGGCGGACACCGGCCGGCCGGGGCGCTCGCGACAGGAACTCACGCATCCGTGTGGCCGCGGGCTCGGTCGGCCGGAAGCTCGCCGGACACTGGAACAGGATTGCGGTCGCGTCCAGGATGCGGGCGCAGTTGAGCGTGGTGTCCCAGGCGCGTTCGACGACGGGTGTCCAGCGGAAACCGCCGACTTGCGTGCGTTGCTCGGCGCTCAGCGATGTGCGCAGCCGCCGGTAGGTGGGGCTTTTCGCCTCGTGCGTGATCAGCTGCCAGGCCTTGATCGTGAACTCGAACTCCGGCGGAACGCCGGCGCGCCATCGTCGCAGCGTCGCTTCGCGGGGTGGCTCGTAGAACGTCTGCTGTACCTCCAGCACCTGGAAACGCTGCGCGTAGGAGATCAGCGCCATGCTGGCTCCGCACAAGCCCACTTTCACCGGTTTCACGCCAGTTACGTACCCAGATCGCGGGGGACACACCTCGAAGACCAGCGGCACGCAACCACCGCTTCGCCGAAGTGGTGGTTACTCACTCGACGGCTTTCCGAAATGCCGGGACGGCCTGCCCCCGCTGTTCTTGGGCGGACCGCTCGATTGGCTGCTCGCGCAGCGTGAGCGCGACGAGCCGGCGCGGTCGGCAGCACGTTTGACGCCCGAATCCCGGCTGCTCGGCCGTGTCCGAATGCCGCGTGTCGCATAAGATCAGACCACGCTGAACGTACGCCCGGAAAGCTGAGATTTGGATATCACCGCAGTTCGACGCCGGTGCCCTTCGTCGCCGTCCTCGGGCTGCTCGCCGTGGCCGGGCTGGCCGCGACGCGTTCCCGGCCCCACTTCGACCGATTCCAACCCTCATCGCAGGGTGCGTCGGCGAGCGCATGAGCGATCGGAGGACGGCCGCCATCCTGCGCGTACCGCCAAGGCGTCGTGCGGGCCGCGGCGCGATCGCTCGTGACGGCCTGCTCCTCGGCGCGGGCGGTCTGGTGACCGTCGTGGTTCTGCGCTGGGTCGGCCTCGGGGTCTCGCCCCTGATCGTAGTTTGTTCGTTCGTGGCGGTACGTCTGCTGGTGTACGCCGTCGCCCGGGCCGCGCCGGCGCGCCCCGGAACCGGCGGCAGCCCGACCGATCCGGAGCGCGAGTACGACTACCGTTTCGACGAAGGTGACCTCCTGCGGTCCGCGGTGCGCCGCTGGGAGCAGCGCCTGGAACGGTCGGATGAGGATCCGGACCGGTTCGCGCGCATTGTTCGCCCGGTCATGACCGAGATGGTCGACGAGCGTCTGCGAGCCCACCATGGCGTCACACTGGGTTCGAACCCCGCTCGAGCCCGGGAACTGCTGGCTCCTGAGCTGTGGCAGCTGCTGTCCGATCCACTCACGCCTCCGCCCCGCGTGCAGGACTGGCCGGCATACGTAGAGGCGCTGCGGCGACTATGACGTCCGCGCCGGAGACCCCAGCCCACTGGGCGTCGACCCGCGCGTTCAGCCGGGCGGTACTGCTGAGCGGGCTCTTCACCCTGCTCGGGGTCGCGCTGGGCCGTGTCGACATGGTCATGCTGGCCGCGCCGTTTGCGATCGGCGCGGCTCTCGGGCTGCGGCGTCTGCCGAGCGTAACCCCGACCGTACGCGTCGCGGCCGGCGACGAGAACGTGGTCGAAGGAGACGTGGTCGACGTGGCGCTGACGGTGACCAACCCGGACGTGGTCTCGTACGACCTGGTCGTCGTACGGACTGCGATGTCGCCATGGCTGGAGCTGGAACACGGCGACCGGCCGTTCGCGCTCGCCGCCCCCGGTGGCCGGCAGGCCGACGTTGAACTGCCGGGCGAGGCCCTGCACTGGGGGCGCCAGGAAATCGGCCCGGCAGTGGCGAGCGTGACCGTCTGCGGCGGGCTGATCGATCTCCGGCCGAGCATCTCCCCGGCCCGGGGTGTACGGGTATATCCAGCGACCCAGCCGTTCGGGGCGGTCGAGGCGATGCCGGCCGCCGCCGGACTCGTCGGCAACCATCGGTCGAGGCGGCCGGGTGACGGCGGCGAACTGGAAGGCGTACGCCGATTCGCGGCGGGCGACCGGCTGCGGCGCATCGACTGGCGAGTCTCGCTGCGTACGCGCGACCTGTACGTCGCCGCGACGTCGAGCGACCGCGACGCGGAGGTCCTCCTGCTGCTGGACGTGCTGGGTGATGTCGGGCCGTCCGGTGGGATCCGGGGACGTCCCTCGGCCGTCGACACGACTGTGCGGGCGGCAGCGGCGATCGCCGAGCATTACCTGAAGAGTGGCGACCGGGTCGCCCTGTTCGAATATGGCCGCTCTGGCCGCCGCCTGCGCCCGGCCGGCGGCCGCCGGCAGTATGTCGTTGTCCGGGAGTGGCTGCTCGACGTCCAGGCGGGAAGTACCCTCCAGCAGTCGTACGACGGCGCGCTCAGCAACCAGCGCCTTTCCCCGAATGCGCTCGTCATCGTCCTGACGCCCCTGGTCGACCCGCGCTCGGCCGGCATGCTGGCGACCTTGGCCCGCTCCGGCCGGCACGTGATCGCGGTCGACACTCTCCCGCCGGACGCCGCACCACCGGTTCGCGGGCCGTGGACACCGACGGCTACCGAGCTGTGGCGGTTGGAACGCGAGAACGTACTGTCCCGGCTTCAGGAGCATGGTGTCCCGGTCGTGGCCTGGGCCGGAGCCGGCAGCCTAGATCTTGTGCTACGCGGCGTGTCCAGGCTGGCCTCGGCGCCGCGAGGACGCTGAGATGCTGGACCGCCTCCGAGATCGCTTGAACCGGACCCGGCACGTCCTGCGCCGGGCCACCGTCCTGCCGTTCAGCGTCCGGGCCGGCATCGGCCTCGCCGCGATCTTGGCGATGTCGGTGGCCTGGCCGGCCGAGCTGGTCTTCGGGCGCCTGGGCGTACTGCTCTACCTTGTTGCTCTTTATCCGGCCGTCGCCCCGCGCGGCAACGGACCGACCGTCGTAATCATCATGGCGGCGGCCGGCTGGCTGCTCAACACCACCTGGTACGGCGAGTCAGTAAAGCTCTGGCACGTGGTCAGCCTGGCCGCCCTCGCCTATGTGGTCCACACCCTCGCCGCGCTGGCGGCGGCCCTGCCCTACGACGCGATCGTGCAGGTCGGCGTCCTCACCGGCTGGCTGCTACGGGCGGCCGGGGTGATCCTGATCGCCTCGGTGCTGATCGTGGTGACCCTGGGCCTGGCCTCTGAGCTCACCGGCCGCCAGTTCCTGCTCGCCAATCTGGTCGGACTGGCCGCCGCGTCAGCGGCCACGCTACTGCTGACGCGACTTGTGCGACGAACCTGATTCGCCACCGGCCGACGGGTCAGCTGTGCCCGACCGGCATCGTTGGTGAAGCTCCCACCTCCGCGAGCTCGCGGGTCCGGTCGGCTTGTTGCCAAGCGGCATCGTTCCGAGAATAGTGACAAGTGTCGATGCCTGCGGCCGACGTGGGCGACCTCAGGACCAACACACGCGTCGACTGTGCGTTCTGTGAGTTGCCCGTGCGTCGGAAGGAATCCAGCACATGCACGCCTCCGATCGGCTCCGAACCCGATCCGCCGCCGCCGTCCTCGCCGGTACCCTGCTGGCCGTCTCCGGCGTCGCGCTCTCCGCGCACGCCGCCACCGCCGGCTGCTCGGTGTCATACACCGTCACCTCGCAGTGGGCCGGCGGGTTCGGCGCGAACGTGTCCGTCACCAATCTCGGCGATCCGGTCAACGGCTGGACCCTCGCCTGGGCGTACCCGGCCGGTCAGAAGGTCACTCAGGCCTGGAACGCGACGGTGTCGCAGAGCGGCACCCAGGTGACCGCACGCAATGTCAGCTACAACGCCGGCATCGCCACCGGCGCCGCGGTGGCGTTCGGGTTCAACGGCTCCTGGACCGGCAGCAACCCGGCGCCGGCCGGCTTCACGCTGAACGGCGTCGCGTGCACCGGCGGGGTGACCGGCTCGCCCACGTCAATCCCGCCGACGACCTCGCCGACCCCTTCCCCGACGCCGTCCGGCCCACCGCCCGGCACCGACTGGCCGACCTACCACGGTGACAACGCCCGCGACGGGAACGCCAGCGGTCTGGCCCCGCTCTCCACGCTGTCGGTGGCCTGGACCGCGGCGCTCGACGGCGCGGTCTACGGCCAGCCGCTGGTAGTGGGCGGCCGGATCCTCGCCGCCACCGAGAACGACACGGTCTACGCGCTGAACCCGGACACCGGCGCGGTCCTGTGGTCGGCCCACGTCGGCCAGCCCGAACCGCTGTCCGACCTGCCCTGCGGCAACATCAATCCGTTGGGTATCACCAGCACGATGGTGTACGACCCGGCCACCAACCGGGTGTTCGCCCTCGCCGAGACCACCGGCGGGGCGCACACGCTGCTGGGCATCAACGCCGGTACCGGTGCGGTCGAGGTGCGGGCCGCGGCCGAGCCGCCGCTGGGCACTCCGAAAGCCCACCAGCAGCGCGGCGCGCTGACCCTGCTCAACGGACGCGTCTATATCGGCTACGGTGGCCTGCTCGGCGACTGCAGCGACTACATCGGCTCCGTGGTCTCGCTGACCACCGCCGGCACCGGCAAGCTGAGCTACGCGATTCCGACCACCCGCGAGGCCGGCATCTGGGGGACCGCCGGCGCCGTCGTCGACGGCGACCGTCTGCTGTACGCGGTGGGGAACGGCGAGTCCACCACCACCTACGACGGCAGCGACTCGGTGATCGCGCTCTCGCCCGACCTGCAGCGGACCGACTTCTTCGCGCCCTCCGACTGGGCTACGCAGAACGCCGGCGACGCGGACCTCGGGTCGATGAGCCCGGCCCTGGTCGGCCAGTTCGTCTACACGGACGGCAAGGCGGGCATCGGCTACGTGCTGAGCCGCGACAACCTCGGCGGCATCGGCGGTCAGGTCTCCCAGCTGAACAACGGATGCTACGCCTTCGGCGGCAGCGCGGTCGCGGGAAACACGATCTATCTGCCCTGCACCACCGGGCCGCGAGCGGTGACCGTCGGCGCCGACGGCACGGCACGCGAGCTGTGGCGGGCCGGCATCAACGTACCGGCGGAGGGCTCACCGGTCATCGGCGGCGGCGCCGTCTGGGTCGTCGACTACTCCGGTGGCGTGCTGTACGCCCTCGACCCGGGCACCGGGGCGGTTCTGGCGCAGATTCGGGTCGGCCAGGCGCCGAACTTCGCATCACCGAGCCTGTCCGGCAGCCGGGCATACGTCGGGACCCGCGCCGGCGTCACCGCCGTCGCCGGTGCCTGATACCGGCCCGACGACGACCGGGGCCGCATGCCGGGGGAGATGCGGCCCCATCGGGGTCCTCGGCAACACGACGCGGACCGCGACCTCCAAGCGACATCTCGGCGGCATCGGACTCGCGGAACCTCCGCTCATGCCGACGGAGGAGCCGTTATCACTTTCACGCTGGAGGGCGGCATCGACGCGGAGGTCGATCGGCTGACCGCCGTCGGCGCGTCGCCACCGCGTTGCCGTCGCGGGCGTGCGCGCGCACGCTGTTGACGAGGTCCCGGACGGCCAGGGTGGTGTCAGGAGCGAAGGGTGCGCAGGCCGGTGCGGATCTCGCTCACCAGGATCTCGGGCTGTTCCAGGGCCGCGAAGTGCCCTCCCTTGGCGGCCTCCCCGTAGTGGATCAGGTTGCTGTAGGTGTCTTCGATCCAGGTTCGTGGCAGGCGTGGGATGTCCTTCGGGAAGACGGTCACCGCGACTGGAAGCGTCAGTTCAGGGCCGGCGAAGGTGTTCGATCTGTTTTCCCAGTAGATGCGGGCGGACGACGCTGCGCTGTTGGTGAACCAGTAGATGGATATCGCGTCGAGAATGTCGTCGATGCTCAGTGCGTCCTCGGCGAGTCCGTGGTTGTCGGTCTTGGACTGCAACTTGTCGTAGATCCAGGCGGCCTGACCGGCGGGCGAGTCCGCCAGGGCGAATCCGATCGTTTCCGGCTTCGTGCCCTGAAGGTGGTTGGCCCCGCCGAGATCGCCGGTGTACAGGGCGACGGTCTCCACGGCGTGGCGCTCTTCGGGCGACAACGTCTCGGGTATCTGTGCGGGAAAGGCGTACTGGGTGTTGAGATGAATTCCGAGGAGCCCCTCAGGCTGCATGGCCCCGAGGGCGGTGGTGACGACGGCACCCCAATCGCCGCCTTGCGCGGCCCATCTCGGATAGCCGAGACGCTTCATCAGTTCCGCCCACGCGCGCGCGATGCGCGGCACGGTCCACCCGGTCATCGCGGGCTTCTGGGAGAACCCGAAGCCGGGAAGCGACGGGACGACGACGTCGAAGGAATCGGCGGCGTCACCTCCGTACGCCACCGGATCGGTCAGCGGGCCGATCAACTTCAGGAACTCGACGATCGAGCCGGGCCATCCGTGCGTGAGGACCAGCGGCATCGCGTGGGGGTTCTTGGACCTGACGTGGATGAAGTGGATGTCCAGCCCGTCGATCTCGGTCAGGAATTGGGGGAAGCGATTGAGCTCGGATTCGAAGCGCCGCCAGTCGTAGCTGTGCTCCCAGTAGTGGACCAGCGATTTGGTGTTCTCCAGGCGAGCCCCTTGTGACCAGTCGCCCACCGTTTCCCGATCCGGCCAACGAGTCCTGGCCAGTCGCTGCCTCAAGTCGTCTACCTCCGAGTCCGGGATCGAGACGGTGAACGGGCGGAGGGCGGCGGTCGGCGGCGTCGGTGCGGTCATGAGCTTCTTCTCCTGAGCTTGGGAGTGCGGCGCAACTGCGGTTGCACACTGGTGTGCAGCCTAAGTCACTGCACACCAGTGTGCAGCGTGATTTGTTGCACATGGTTGTGCAACGATGGTGTCGTGCCGGCTGAGTCCTCCCGAGTGCGCTCGATGAACGAGACCCGCGCTCGCATCCTCGACGTCGCCCTCGACGTGCTAGGAGAGAACCCCGAGGCCGGAATGGGCGATATCGCCTCGGCGGCCGGCGTCGTCCGTCGCACGGTCTACGGCCATTTCCCCTCGCGCCTCGACCTGGTCAGGACGCTTACGGAGCGGGCCGTCACCGAGATGACCGCCCTGTTCGCCGAAGTCAACGCCTCGCCCGCGGAAGCGGACACGATGTGGGCCCAAATCGTCGCGCGCGTCTGGCCGGTGGCACATCGTTACCGGGCGCTGCTGGCGCTTCGCCGTGGCGAGTTCGGCGACGTGATCCACGGTCTGCTGGGGCCGGTCGATGAGCTTCTCGCCGAGATCGTGAAGCGAGGCCAGGACAGCGGCGTGTTCGCACGGCACCTGCCGGCAGCGATTCTCAGCCAGGTTGCCTACGGCACCGTGTTCGCCATCGCGGACAGCTTCCGGTCGAACGGCCCGCAAGGCGCCCGAGCAGCGACAATCACGAGTCTGCTGATGCTGGGGGTTCCCGAGACGCGCGCGATCGATCTCGCGGGTGACCAGCCCTGACCCGCAACACTCCGGCGCGGCGTGGCCGTCCATCGGGTGCGGGATCGATCGACTACGCCAAGCGTTGCCCGGGTGATCGGTTGCGTCACCGCGAGCGATCCGGTGCTGCCGCTGAATGAGCGGCCCATTTCCTGGCTGAATGAGTTGATCGCCGATGCCGGATCCCGCACCCAGCCGTACCGGCGCCCCGATCGGCGACGCCCTCACGGCGTGGCTGCAGGCGCCGGGTGCACGGCGGATGCGAGGCCGGGTCCGGCCATTGCCGGCGGGCGGTACGCGGTTCGCGTTCTACGGCCGGATCTCGACGGGGCCGGCGGCAGCGGCGCCTGATATCGGTCCAGTGACCGCCTCGCATGTGCGGTGGATCTTCGCTCGCCGGTTGGAGGGCCGTAGTCCGGCGGCGATCGCCCGGATGCTCAACGAGCGGCGGGTACCGCCACCGGGAGCTTACGACCAGATTCGCAACCCGCATCGGCAGCAGACGTTGTGGACGTGGCGGACGGTGGCGGCGCTGTTCGTGAATCCCCGCTATACCGGCCGGACGGCCGCCGGCTGCTGCCGCGTGTTGGTCGTCGCGTGTCAGCGGACCGAAGTGTCGGTGTCGTTCAACAGGTTGGCGAGGGTCGCAGGGTGGCTTCCGGGTACGGCGCGGCCGTCACCCGCATCCGCAACGGTTTGTGTCCGGTGATGGCCGCAGACCCTCGTCGCCGCTCTTCGCCATGATCGACCCCTGGCCGGGGGCTTCAGCGTCGCTTCAGAGCCGTGTCAGCGATGGCGGCCACGCTGGTGGCGATCGGGCACACACCAGACTTGCCGCGATCGGCCCCCACCTTTCAGGCCAGCTCTATCGGAGGTCCCATGAACAAGCGGCGGTCGGTCCGCTCCACATTGTCCGTCATGCTCATCGCCACGTCCCTCTCCTTCGTCCAGACCCGACCGGCCCACGCCGCGGCCGAGCCGAACCAGGTCACGAACGTCACGGTCAGCCAGGCGGACGGGTTCACCACCGTGGCCTGGACGCCGGTGGACGGCGCTACCGATTACCAGATCGAGCGCACCGGCGTCGACGCCAGTGACTCCCCGGTCTCGCCTCCCACCGTGGTCGGTGTCTGGCGACCCAACCGCCAGGTGAACAACGGGTCGCCGACCTTCGCGGACTCCGGCTTCAACCCCGGCGAGCGGTTCGAGTGGCGGGTGCGCGCCCGGATCGGGACGGCGGAGCAGCCCTACTCGACCCCCGTGTTCGGCACCACGCTCCCGCCGTCGGGCGACCCGGCCATCCCCGGGCAGAACCTGCGCACGCAGTGGGAGACCACCCAGGCCGCGCAATTCACCAGCGACGTCAATGAATTCGACTACACCGCGGCCGTCGACCGGATGAGCGACCGGGTACGGGTGGTCGAGATCGGCCGGACCGTCCAGGGCCGCCCGATCAACATGTTCGTCATCGGTCTTCCGGCGCCGCCGGCCACCCCGGCCGCCGTCGCCAAAACCTCACCGGTGGCGATCAATTGCAACGTTCACGGCAACGAGCCCAGCGACCGCGAGGCGTGTCTGATCATGGCCCGGCAGCTCGCGTTCGGCACCGACGCGCGGACGCTGGACCTGCTCCGCAACACCACCGTGCTGATCATCCCATCGATCAACGGGGACGGCCGGGCCGCGAACAGCCGGGGCAACTCGACCGGGCAGGACCTGAACCGGGACTACTCGCTGATTCGGCAGCCGGAAACCGCGGCGTACGTGCGAATGCTGCGCGACTACCGCCCGGTGGCCGGCTACGACGGGCACGAGTTCGGCAACAATCAGGCCGGTGACCTGCCGATGCTGCCGCCGCGGCACCAGAACGTCGCCCAGTCGATCTTCGACGAGTCGCTCGACATGATCGAGAACCACATGTACGTCGAAGGTGCCAAGGCCGGCTGGTGGCCGTGCCCGTACGGTTGCCAGAACGGCGGAGCCGTGGGCCTGTCCGAGGAGACCATCCTCCGCAACACCCTCGGTTTGAAGAACACGGTCAACTCGCTGTTGGAGCTGCGCAGTGCCGGCGGCCCGACCCGTCCCGACGAGGCGAACGCGGCGAACAACCGCCGACGCAAAACGTTCTCCGCGCTCTGGACGTTCAATTCCTTCTTGGACTTCCACCGCGCCCAGCTGCTCGACATTCGGACGGCGCGTAGCGCGGCGATCCAGTTCCAGTCCGGAAACACCGGCCGGATCGTGTTCCGCGGGTCCCGGATCATCCCGGCGCATCCCGCGCCGCACCCGGGGGAGGCGCCGCCGCCCGCGGACCAGCCGGGCCCGGACCAGATCCTGGACAATGCGCCCTGCGCCTACAAGCTGACCGACAAGCAGTACAACGGCGGGCGTACGGACGGCCCCGACGGAATCGGCACCACCGTCGCCCAGCGTATCGCCGATCACGGCTGGAAGGTCGTCAAGGTCGCCGACGGCTTCCTCGTACCCCTGGCCCAGCCCGAGCGTGGCCTGATCCCGCTGCTCCTGGACGGGCAGGCCGCCGAGCCGTGGGTCAGCGGCGAACGGGTGTTCCCGGCGCTCACCGGCCCGCAGCCCGGCCCGTTGACCGTCACCGGGTTCGCCTGCCTGTCGGCGGCCACCGTCAACGGCGCGGTCACCGTGCGCCCCGGCGGGACGCTGATCGCCACCGGCTCGACGCTCGGCGGTCCACTCACGACCGACAACGCCGCCGGGGTCTTCCTCGGCAACACCATGGTGCGTGGCACGGTACGGGTGAGCCGCACCGCCGGACCGGTCTCGCTGATCGGCTCGCCGCTGCTGGGCCAGGTCACCCTGGCCGACAACACTGACCGCGGCGCGCCGTACCTGGCAGGTAACACCATCGCCAGCACGCTGAGCTGCACGGGCAACGAGCCGGCGCCGATCGACCTTGAGGTCCCCAACAAGGTCATAGGGGCGAAGACGGGGCAATGCGTGGCCTTCTGAGCCTGATCGAGAACCGGCGGAGCAGGTCGACCGACCACCCCGCCGGTTCGCCGGCCACGGCAAAGGGACACAACGAAGTAGCGGCGCGGCTTCGCCTCACCAACGCGCCGCAGAACACGAGCGGCGATCAGTTCGCAAAGGCCACCAAGACCGTCAGGGGCCATGCCGACAGGCGGCCAGGAACGGACGCACCCAGGGCGGCCACCGCAACGTGGGGCCTCCGGGGGCTCGGACCCGGAGCAGAACCGCATCACCGACGAATGTCCGGAGCTCAACACGACAGGTACCCACACGGTGATCGCTTCGCGGGAGTTGGCGTGCAGCGCCTGAGGGCTCTTGGGTGACCTTGCCACTGGCCAGTTGAGCGGCAGGACGTCGGGGGTGGCGGCCGCTGTGCTCCTCAGAGCGCGAGCCGTAGGGACGGGGTGTAGGTCCGGCTCACGCAGATGAACATGACCTCACCGGCGGCCCGCTCGGCGGGCGTCAGCAGGGCGTCGCGATGGTCTGGGACGCCTCCCAGAACCTCGGTCTCGCAGGTGCCGCACGTTCCCTCGCGGCAGGACGACATGACGGGCACGCCCGCCTCTTCCAGCACCGACAGGATCGACTGGTCGGCCGGGATCGTGAGGGTTCGGCCGTCGTAGGCGAGTTCGACCTCGAACTCGGTGTTCTGACCGGCGGACGGGCCGGCGGCGAAGCGTTCGACGTGGAGCGTGCTGTCGTCGCACCGCGCGGCGACCGCGTCCAGCAACGACGCCGGGCCGCAGCAGTAGATCGCGGTGCCGGGAGACGGCGGTCCCAGTGCCAGGTCGAGGTCGATCGGCCCGACCCGGATGTCGGCCGCCGCGGGGAGGCGGTCGAGGAAGGCCATCGACTCGCGGCTGCGGCCACCGTACGTCAGATGCCAGGGCGCCGGGGCGGCGGCCAGCATCGGCAGCAGTGGCGTGATGCCGATGCCGCCCGCGATGAACCGGTATCGGTCGGCGGATACCAGCGGGAAGTGGTTGCGGGGACCGGTGACGCGGATTTTGTCGCCGATCACCAGCCGGTCGTGGATGTAGGTCGAGCCGCCGCGCCCGGACGGCGTGCGTAAGACCGCGATCTCCCATCCGCAAAGGTCGGCAGGGTTCCCGCACAATGAGTAGGAGCGGGTCAGACCGGTGGCCAGGTGCAGGTCGATGTGGGCGCCTGGTTCCCACTGGGGCAGCGGCTCGCCGGCCGGATGAACGAGCCGCAGACCAACCACTCCGGCGGCCAGCGGTGTGCGGGAGTGGACGACGAGGTCCATCAGTGTCCGCTGGGGTGGGCCAGCAGCCAGTCCCACAGCTCGATCGGGTCGTCGCTGATCTGCTCGGCGCCGCAGAAGCAGACCCCGCGCAGGCGGTCGGTGCCCAGTACCCAGTGCACGCGGTAGACCGTACGGGTGGTCATGAGCTCATCCGGGCCAGCAGGCGCCGCGCGGCCAGGCCGCCGGTGTCGATGTTGACCGACAGCTCCTGGTAGCCGTCCGGCTCGGCCGCGAGGACCCGCTCGAGGATGTTCAGGGCGGCCACGTCCTGGAGCACGACGGTGCGGTTGTTCTCATACAGGAAGTCGGACACGGCGGGGTCGTCCTGGGCGAAGTCGCGGGCGACGGCCCAGAAGTCGTACGTGCTGCCGGCGGTCGACGGCGTGATGCCGTACACGATCTCCATGTGGAAGCCGGAGACGTCCTCGCCGACTGGAGCGACCCGGCTGTGCAGCCGGTAGAGGCACGGCGGCTGGTATTCGATGTCCTGCCAGCGGGTGATGCGGCCGTCGATGCCGGTCGACTTGGCGTAGAACGGCGGGCAGGCGGCGTCGGCCATGCGACGGCTGACGTAGATGACGCCGCGATCGTCGTCGACCTCGGTCGTGATCGGCGTCTCGGCGACCTCGGGCGTGCCGATGTACCCGCCGTGCAGGTAAGTCTCATGGGACAGGTCGAGCAGGTTGTCGACCAGCAGTTGATAGCGGGCGGCCAGTGGCTCCATGCCCGATACGGTGGTCCAGCCGGGGTCGGTGAGTTGCGGCGCGCGGGGGATCGCAGCCGGGTCCGCGGTCGCCGGATCCCCGATGTAGACCCAGATGAACGAGTCCTGTTCGACGACCGGGTAGGAAGAGACCCGGGCCGTCCGCGGGATGCGCTGCTGGCCGGGAACGGACACGCAGGCACCGTCCGGGCCGTACGTGAAACCGTGGTAACCACAGACGATCCGGTTGTCGTCGATGCGGCTCTCGGACAGCGGAAAGCGCCGATGTACGCACCGATCGGCCAGCGCGACCGCCCGGCCGTCGCCGGTGCGGTAGAGCACGATCGGCTCCTCGCAGACGGTGCGGCCGAGGAGAGAGGAGCCGACTTCGCGGCCGTAGGCGACGATGTACCACTGGTTGCGGGCGTAAGCGGTCATGACGTCTCCAGAAATAGCTCGGGCCGGGCGGCGGCCAGCTTGATCAGGCCGCCGGCGCGCAGCATGTCGAGCAGGAACGGGTCGGCCGGTGCGCCCGAGGCCGACCGGCCGGTGGTCAGGTTGCTCAGAGTGCCGGTGGTGAGGTCGACCCGGACGCGGTCGCCGTCGGCGACCAGGCCGGTCGCGCCGGTGAGTTCGAGCGGCGGCAGGCCGACCTCGAAGCAGTTGCGATAGAACGTGCGGGCGAACGAGTCGGCGACCACGCAGCCGATGCCGGTGGCGGCCAGGGCCTTGGTGGCGATGGCCCGGCCGGACGACTGTCCGAAGTGGTTGCCGGCGACCACGACGTCGCCCGGCCGGACCTCGACCGGGAACGACGGGTTCTGATCCTCCAGGACGTGCCGGGCGATGACGTCCATGCCCTCGAAGACATAGCGGGACTTGACCAGGGCGTCGGTCGGGATGTTGGCACCGAACACCCAGCAGCGGCCCTCGTAAATCACCGTGCCCTCCCCTCGATGACGCCGGCGAGAGCGGAGGCGGCCACGGTCTCGGCCGAGGCGAGGTACATCTGGGCCTCGACGCTGCCGTTGCGGCCGGGGAAGTTGCGGGCGTGGGTCGAGACCATGGCCTCGTCGGCCGCCATCGCGCCCATGTTGACCGCCTGGTTGGATCCGGTGCTGGGCGGGAACCAGGTGGCGCCGGCCTCGTGCAGCGTCGTGACATGACCGGCCCGCAACGCCTCGCTGAAGACCGCACGACTGGACGGCACGATGTTGAACCTGACGTCAGGGTGAACGTGCCGTCCGGTGAGCACGGCCGCCGCGGCCGCGATGTCCTCGAGCCGGCCGCCGCCGTGCCCGCCCAGCTCGGCCCACTGGATCGGGCGGCCCGCCATCTCGCCGACGGATTTCACGTTACCGACCGTCGGAGGACAAGCCACCGACGGGGAAACGGATCCGACGTCGAACCGCAGCACCTCGGCGGCGTCGCCCGGATCGCTGGTGACCGGCTGGGTCGAAGGACCCGGCAACGCGGACACGAAGGCGGCCGTGGTCTCGTCGGGCTCGACGTAGCCGCATTTGGCGCCCAGGTCCACGCTGATCAGTGGGAACAGCCAGCGTTCCCAGAACGGAAGGGCCCGGATGTAGGGCCCGGCGAACTCGAGCGCCCGGTAGTTCATCGCGCCCTCTCCGATCTGCGCGGTGAGCCAGAGTGCGACGTCGCGAGGCGTGACGCCCGGTCCCACCACGCCGGACAGCTCGACGCGGGTCGTCAAAGGCACCTTGAACCATGCTTTTCCGTACGGCAGCACGGTTCCCGCATGCGAGTCGTTGCCCAGCGCCACGGCCAGCGCCCCCAGCGTCCCGTGAACGGGGGTATGGCTATCGGAGCCGACCACGATCATGCCGGGCTTGACGTGGCCGTGCCGGACCGCCGCGTGATGCAGGTTGCCGTTGCCGCAGTCGTACAGCGTGATGCCGTGCTTGCGGGCCCACTCCCGATTGTGAGTGAGCACCTCGGCCTGCTGTTCGGTAGGCGGGGAGAAATGATGATCGAAGACCATGACGACGCGCGACGGGTCGGGGATCGGTTTGTTGACCTGCTTGTCGTACACCTGGGAGGTCAGATAACCCGAGAGGTCGTGCATCAGCAGCCGGTCGACTGTGGCGATGACGATCTCGCCCGGCTCGACGAGCGGGCGTCCACTGGCCCGGGCCAGAATCTTCTCGACCATGTTCACGGAACCATCACCTCGCGCGGATCGGTGATGACGCCGCGGATCGCCGACGCCGCCGCGGTGGCCGGGCTGCTCAGGTAGATGCTCGACTGATAGCTGCCCATACGGCCCTGGAAGTTGCGGTTGGCGGTGGAGAGCGTGACCTCGCCGTCGGCCATCGCGCCACCGTTGCCGGCGCAGGCACCACAGCCCGGATTGGTAATCATGGCGCCGGCCTCGATGAGCGTGGTGACGATGCCGTCGGCGGCCGCCCGGGCCATGATGGCGCTGCTGGCCGGGGTGACCACGAGCCGGACGCCGGGTGCCACATGCCGTCCGGCCAGCACGGCGGCGGCGATGGCGAGGTCGTCGTACTTGGCGTTGGCGCACGAACCGATGAAGACCTGGTCGAGTCTCGTGCCGGCCACCGCGGTCACCGATCGGACATTGTCCACCTGATGGGGCACGGCGATCTGCGGCGCCAGAGCGCCTCCGTCCAGCTTGACCGTACGCCGGTAGACCGCACCGGCATCCGGGAGCAGCGGATGCACGTCGTCCCGGGCCACGCCCGCGCTCTCCAGATAGCGCAGCGTCGTCTCGTCCGGGGCCACGTACGCGTTCTTGGCCCCCATCTCCATCGCCAGGTTGCAGAATGTCATCCGCTCGGACACCGAGATGCCCGCCGTGTAGTCGCCGCCGAACTCGACCGAGTCGTACGTCAACCCGTCCGCGCCCAGGTCGCCGATCAGCTTGAGCATCACATCCTTGGCGTACACCCCGTCCGGCAGCGTCCCGTCGACTTCCAGCCGCACCGACTCCGGCACCTTCACCCACAGCTTGCCGGTCACCCAGGCCGCCGTGATCTCGCTGAACCCGACGCCGGTGCCGAACGCACCCAGCGCGCCGTAGATGGTGGAGTGCGAGTCGGTGCCGATGATGAACTCGCCCGGCCGGATCAGGCCGCGCTCCATCAGCACGATGTGCGCTATGCCGGCGTCCACGTCGAAGAAGTGCCGGACGCCCATGCGCCGAGCGAAGTCGCGGCACAGGGCATGGTCGGCCGCGGTCTTCTCGGTCATGGCCGGCGAGATGTGGTCCATCACCATGGCAACCCGGTCCACGTCGTACAGCCGGTCGACGCCCATCTTCTCCAGCGTGCGGATGCACCGCCAGCTCGCGGTGTGGCTCATGTAGAGGTCGGGGTACGCGTCCACGATCTGGCCCGGCTCCACGCCGGCGACGCCGGACGCGCGTTCGATCGCTTTCTGGGCAAAGGTTCTGCTCATCGGGCTACCTCCCTCATGAGGTGCGGGATCAGGCCGCCGTCGGCGAGGATCGCGCGCAGTCCGGGCGGATAGGCGGGAAACGCGAACCGCCGCGCCCCGGTCTCGACCACCCCGGCCTCGTAGTCGACCCGCAGCTCCCCGCCGTCGGCCACCACCGAGACCGCCTTCGGGCACTCGACGGCGATCAGGCCGGTGTTGATGGCGTTGCGAAAGAACACCCGGGCGAACGAGGCCGCCACCACCGCCTTGATGCCGGCCCCGACCAGGCAGCTGGCCGCCTGCTCACGGGCGCTGCCACAGCCGAAGTTGCGCCCGGCAACCACCACGTCGGCGCTTCGCAACCTGGCTTGAACTTCAGGTCCGAGCGGCTCGAAGGCGTGCTCGGCCAGCTCGGCCGGGTCGATCGACACCAGGTAGCGGCCCGGGATGATGACGTCGGTGTTCACGTTGTCGCCGAACTTGATCACGGTGCCACCAGTCACGGGCTCGTCTCCTCAAGGAACCAGTCGGTATCGATGACGTGGCCGAGCCCGCGTTCCTCGGCCCGCTGCAGCACCCGGGCGCCGACCGCGGCGAACTGCATGCCCATGCCGGTGTTGTTGGCGAATACCGTGATGTCGTCGCGGGCTTCACGCCCCGGGACCGTGCCGGACAGCAGCTCGCCCAGCTCGCGGATGTCGTCCCAGGCGAGGCGTCCGCGCTCGACCGGCCCGAGGATGTCGAACTGCTTGTCGTGGTGCACCTGCTCACGCGACAGGACGACGATGCGGTCGGCGCGGTCGAACGTCGTGTCGTCGAGCTCGCGGCGGGTGGCCGTGCCGTCGGGTGAGGTGATGGCCGTGACGTGGGTGCCCGGTTCCAGCCACGCGCCGTCGAAGCAGGCGTCCATGGCCGCGGTCGCGCAGGTGACGATCCGGCAGCCGGCCACCGCGTCGCGGCGCTCGCCGACCCCGACAATCTTGCGGCCGGTGCGGGCACTCCACTCGCGGGCGAACGCCTCCCGGTGCTCCCGGGTGGGGCTGTAGACCCGCACCTCCTCGATCGACGGGCGGACCATCAGCAGGCACTCCAGGTGCGCCTGGGCCTGCCAGCCCGATCCGAACATGCCGGCCACCGTGACGTCGGGGTTCGCGAGCTCGCGGATGCCGAGCGCGGAGGTGGCGCCGACGCGCATCTTCTGGATGAAGCTGTCGTGGATGACGGCCAGGGGCTCGACCGAGGTCAGGCTGTAGAGGGTGACCAGGCCGACGTACTTGCCGCCGGGCGCGACCGGCAGCAGCCGCCGCCGCTTCACCCCGCTCGGCAGGGTCTCCACCCCGGCGATGTCGGAGGTGATGCGCAGCGCCCACACCCCGGTGGACACCGTCCCGCCCTCCTGCGACTTGAACCGGAACCTGAACCCAGGGTGACCGGGGTGCTCGACCGGGAAGTAGGTGTGATTGCGGGGCCGGTTCGCGCCCTGGCCGGCGGACAGCTCCCGGTAGGCGGCCTCGAGGGCGTCCATGCAGTCCTCGGCGGTGAGGACCTGCTGCACGTCGGCGTTGGACAGGATTCTCATGCCCTCACCACGCTCAGCAGCTCCGGCCCGCCCGCCCCGATCCGGACGGTGTCGGCCCGGATCAGCATGCCGTCCGGGAACACCGTCTCGACCAGGACCGCCCCGATCTCGCCCTCGGCCGGGCGGTCCGGGGCCGGGCGGAACTCGCCGAGCGTGGCCAGGTCGGCCTGGTTGATCCAGCGTTCCTGGGTGACGCCGCCGTTCGGCGCCGGGCCGAGGATGCGGGCCGCGTACGCCCAGACCGTCCGGTACTGACCGAGAACCTGAAGTGAGGTGGAGCCGCCGGCCGTGCTGGTGGTGATGCGGACGTCGAGGAAACCGACGCCGCGCAGCCGGCGTTCCAGCTCGGCGATGCTGCCGTCGGCGCGGGCCAGGGCCTCGGCGATCAGGCCGGCCGCCGTACGGATCAGCGCCTCCTCGGTCGCCGACGGACGAGTCCGGTGCGCCCGGACGAGCGCGCCCAACGGCCGCACCGTCCAATCAGGAGCGCTGGCGGTCACCTCGTCGACGACGGCAGCCGGCCACAGGTCGGCGCCAACCAGCCCGGCGACGCCCGGTCCGCGATCGGCGAGGAAGTCGTGGACCAGTGTGCCGAACGACCGTCCACTGCGGATGTCACGGACCGTCGACGTCAGCCGCATCCACGGAAACACCCGAGGTGACAACTTGGTCAGCACCACCGGATCCCCGTCGGCCGGGATCGCCAGCATGCCCTCGTTCCAGTAGATGCAGAGGTTGGTCAGGTAGGCGATGTCGTCCGAGCTGAACACGTCGCCGTAGATCAGGCCCACGTCCACACCGGCCGCGCGCAGGTCCGCGCGGACCGCCGTCAACCGGCGATCCCATTCCGCCGGCGGCGTCTCCGTCGCGTCGAGCACCACCAGGCCGCGTTTCACGCCACGCCTCCCGATTCGAAGAGCTTTCGTTCCGTACCGATGAGCACCTCACACCCCGCGGCGGTGACCCGCACGGGGTCGCCGAGCACGTGATAGCCGGCGATCGGGGTGTAGGTGTTGGGATGGATGATGAAGACCGCGTTCTCCGGCAGCACGGTCTCGTTGCCCTCGATGATCGGTGTCTCGTCCAGGTGCAGCCCGTGCCCGTGCCCGCGCACCCGGGTGTATTTGCTGGTGCAGTACTCGCCGAAGCCCCGGGAGCGGAAGACGTCGTTCTGTGCCTTGGCGACATCGTGGGCGGTGACGCCGGGCCGCGTGGCCGCTATACCGGCCGCGACCGCCTCGTCGAACAGCTCGAACGACCGCTTCTGTACCTCGCTGGCCGGGCCGACCACGGCCGATCGGCAGATCTGCAGCCAGTAGCCGTCCAGCTGCGGGGTCAGCTCGGTCCGCACCATGTCACCGGCCTCGAGCGTGCGCGGCGACGGCGCCGTCATGCCCCGCACCTCGTCCTTGCCCGAGGCGATGAGCATGAAGTTGTCCTCGGCGCCCATCGCCTTGATCCGCGACTCGACCTCGGCGACGATCCGGTATTCCGGAAGGCCCGGCTCGAGCACTTCGACGAACGCCTCCCAGCCGGCCGCGCAGACCTCGGCCGCGCGGCGCATCCGGGCCAGCTCCCAGTCGCTCTTGACCAGGCGTACGCCGTCCATCAGCTTCGTCGCCGAGGTGATTTCGGTGTCCGGTAAGGCTTTTCCGATCGCCCGCATCAGCAGGGCGGGCACCAGCTCGTGGTGCGCGATGCCGAGCCGTCGTGGATGCAGGTCGGCCAGCCGCCCGGTGAGCTCGGCCGGATCGGCCATCACCAGGGGCGCCGCCTGCGCGA
The DNA here is from genome assembly GCF_040682075.1 of Actinoplanes sp. NPDC051411. NCBI lineage: Bacteria > Bacillati > Actinomycetota > Actinomycetes > Micromonosporales > Micromonosporaceae > Actinoplanes > Actinoplanes sp. NPDC051411. Next base: position 71,387 of record NZ_JBFBAD010000033.1, read on the forward strand.
CCCAGCCGGTGCGTTCGGCCGGGGCCAGGTCGGCCCGGGCGGTGCTGAACGCGACCGGTTCGGCCTGCCGCGTGAACAGCACCGCAGCGGCGCTGCCTACGGCTGGGGTGTCGGTCAAGTAGCGGACGTTTTCCCGCCGCCAGCCCGGGCCGTACGCGAGGAGCGCGTCCAGTCCGCCGGCGGCCATCGCTTCGCTCACCTTGCGGTGACGAAGGGCCAGTTCGGCCTGGTCCTCCGCAGTGATCGGCATGGTCCCTCCTTCAGTTGACGATGGGTTCGGTGCCCGGGACGGCCGTGCGATGCCCGACCCGGGCGCGCAGGTCGCGGGTGATCTGTTCGACGCTGCGGTCGCGGGTCTCGAAGGTGGCGAGGATCGCGGAGGCTCCGGCAATCACCGAGATCACGGCGAACAGCACGAAGAAGACGTAGTTGCCGGCGTGCGCGGCCAGGACGTACCCGACGAGCGTCGGCATGACCAGGCCGCCGGCCTTCTGCCAGGCCGCCGCCCAGCCGAGACCGGTGGCGCGTCCCGCGGTCGGGTACAGCTCACTCGCGTACGCGAAAAGCGTGGCGCCGCCGAGGCCGGCGCCGAAAAATTGAACGATGAAACCGAGGGTGATGACCGCGGCCGTGGCCGTGGTCGCTCCCCAGATCAGGCAGAACACCGCGGCCGCGAGGAACGACACGCTCATCACCAGCCGGCGGCCGATCCGGTTGATGAGCTGACCGGCGAGGACCGCGCCGACCACCGCCGCGGCCGTGATGATCGCCGTGTAGGTCAGGCTGCGCAGCTCGGCGACGCCGCGTTTCTCCAAGATGGACGGCAACCAGCTCGACATGCCGTAGAGGAAAGCGCCGGCGCAGAGTTCCATCAGCCAGATCGAGACGGTATATCGGGCGTACGCCCGGCCGAGCAGGAATCGCACGTTGCCGAGCCCACCTTCGTGCTCGTCGTCAGTCAGCTCCTCGTGCAAGGAGGCGGACGGTGTGGCGATCCGGTCGACGACGCGCCGGGCCTGTTCGACACGACCGCTGCGGAGGAGAAAGCGCACCGATTCGGGGCAGGCGACGAGGACCAGTCCCGCGGCCAGGACGGCGATCGCGCCGAGCGCGAACATGGTGTGGAAGCCGTGGCCGGGCACGACGAGCGCGCCGATGCCGGCGGCGACCGGCAGGCCGAGGATCCATGCCGCCGACGCCATGGTGACCATCGGGCCGCGATGCCGGGACGGCATGAACTCGGCGATGTACGGCAGCACGACGGCGATCTCGGCGCCCAGGCCGAGACCCTGCAGAGCCCGCAGCCACAGCAACGCGGTGAAGCTGTCGGCGAAGACGGCGGCGAACGAGAACCCGGCGAACACCACGATCGACGCGATGAGAAGGAACTTGCGGCCCAGCCGGTCGGCCGCGGTGCCGGCGACCGCGGCCCCGATCAGCATGCCGGCGAACAGGGACGAGCTGAAGTGGCCGATCTGTTCGGTGCCGAGGTGGTAGGTCTTCGCCATGCCGGGCACCAGCGCGCCGGTCATGTTGATGACGAAGCCGTCGAGAAAGTGGCCCACCAGCAGGGCCAGATAGATGGTGAGATGCCGTCCGGTGAACCGCGAGCGGTCCATCCGGTGGAGAAGATCGGAGGACATGAACGTTCCACCTCCAATTTCGTGTTACCGCTCGTCGAGCTGGCTCTGGGTGTCCTCGTAGATCCCGTTCAGCGCCGCCAGCAGGGGCGGCACGAGGCTGGGATCGATGCCGGCGGTGAGCCCGGCGGTGAACTTCTCGAGTGCCCGGTCGGCCGCGTCGCGCGCGGTCCGGCCCTTCGCGGTCAGCGCGAGGCGCATCGTGCGGCGGTTGGTCGCCGTGGTTCCCCTCGTGAGGAAGCCCTGGCGGACGAGTTTGTCGACGCTCTCGGACATCGTGGACGGCCCGCGGTGGGCCAGCCGGCACAGCTCGGTCAGCGAGGTGTGACCGGCACCGACGCGAGACAGGATGCGGTACTGCCGGATGGTCAGGGCCGGATCGAGCGAAGCGAGCAGCTCGGTCTGCAGACGGGTGAGGCGGCCGCCGAGCGCCATGAGCACGTCGCCCAGCTGCGTACGATCCGGATCCGCCGCCATGTTCGGTGCCCCCACTCTCCGGTAACCGTAAATTCCGGTACCCGAAATGTTGTGTCAGCGACGTTACGCCGTCATCGCCTGCTTGTGAAGACCAGGTATCCCCCGCTCAGAGCCTTACTACGGGCTTCAACACCAGGTACACACCGTCGTCAGCTCGTGAGTACCCAGCGGCCACGTTGTCCGCCGGCTCGGAAAGCGCGGTACGCGGACGCGGCCTCGGCCAGGGGCAGCGTGCCGGTCCGACGCGGTTCCAGGACTCCCCGCGCGGTCAGCCCGAGCATCTCCCTCAACAGGTCACCGTCGGGAGATACCACCGCCGAGGTCACGTTGATGCCACGCTCCGGGGAGGGTTCGAAACCCGGGAAAACCCCCACATAGGCCCCGTGATCGCGGACCGCCTGCAGGGCTGTTGCGTTCAGCAGGGCGGTGTCCAGCACCGCGTCGAAGCCACTCGCCGGATCGAGAACCGTGATGACCTCTGTGGCCCCGGCTCTGGTCAGGAAATCACGGTCTGTCGCCCGGGCAAGCCCTGTGACGGTCCAGCCTGCGCGCGCAGCGAGCGCCACGGCGTAGCCGCCGACGCCGCCGGCGGCGCCGGTGACGAGTAGCCGCCGCCCCCGGGCCGGGCCGAGCAGGACGAGGAGTTGCGCGGCGGTCAGCGAGTTGAGCGGCACCGTGGCCGCGTCCAGCAGATCGACCTCGTCCGGAACCGGCGCCGCGTCGGCCGCCGGGACGATCACGTATTCGGCTGCCGTACCTGCGGCGGCATGCATTGCGTGCGGGAAGTGGAGCGCCGCGACGGGTGTGCCGATGGCGATATCGCGAACGCCAGGCCCCACCATGTCGACGACACCCGCCACGTCCAGGCCCAAACCTTGGCGGCGCGAGGAGTCTTCCACATCGATATTGCCAGGCGAACCGTCGATGATATGGAGATCGGCCATATTGATTGCGGCGCCGACCATCCTGATACGTATCTGACCGAAGGTGGGCCGTGGGTCCGGGATATCCACCAGCTCCACCTCGTCGCCAGCGTCCGCAAGGGCGACGACAACTGCTCGCATAGCTGTAATCCGTTCCTGTGTGATTCCCTGGGTCGTGTGCAGCGGCCGTCGGACGAATTCGTCAGCGCTGGCCGGCGCGCTGAAAGTGCTCTTCGAGCAATACGTTTCCTGCTCTCAGCAGCCAGGCGTCGAGATCCAGCAACCCGGGATGCAGCGCTCGCAGTGCGGCGATGTCGGCCTGCCAACCAGAAAACGACGTCATTTCTGCGGACCTACTGGCGGGGGCTGCCACGGGGATGTCCCGCCCTGTCGCCTGTCCGATCACCGATCTGATCTGATCCACCGTCAGTTCGTCCCCGGCGAGTTCGAGCGCCTCGCCGAGGAAACGGTCCGGGTTGGCGAAAGCCATTGCGGCGAACGCGCCGATGTCGTCGAGGGCGATGAGCTGGACGGTCTCGTCGGCTGGAAGCGTAGGGAGAAGTGGAATCTCGCCGTAGACGCCGTAGGTCGGGTCGGCGAAATTCTCCATAAATGCGACCGGGCGCAGGACCGTAGCCGGTATGTCATGGGCCCGGATGTACTGCTCGATTCTCGACTTCACTTCCCAATGGGCGATGCCGGTGGCCCGGTCGGCGCTGGCCACCGAGGCATAGACGAGATGCCGGACACCTGCGCCCAACGCGGCGTCGGCGACGTTCCGCCCGCGTTGCCACTCGTTCTGGGCGAAGTCAGGGGGGATGAGGGCGGGCTGGACACTGAACACACCGTGTGCGCCGCGGACGGCGGCGTCGATGCTGTCCCGGTCGTCCAGGTCTGCGACCACCAAATCGGCGCCAGCGTGGGCTAGGCGGGTGGCCGCCGCACCGCGCGGATCCCGGACCAACGCCCGTACGTGCCAGCCGTCGGCGAGAAGGTGCCGGGCCGTGGCCCCGCCCTGTTGCCCGGTGGCTCCCGTGACAAGGATGGGCCGGTCTGTCGTGGCCATGTCTGTATTCCTTCGGTACGCTGGTCAAATCTGGCGGAGCAGTGCTCCGCCAGCCTTCGTCGAAACGGTACGGAGCACCGCTCCGCTCGTCAACCGTCAGGAGACCAAGTGGCCGAGACCACAGCCCGGACCGACGCACGGCATACCCGGGAACGGCTTCTGGCCGCGGCCCGGGACGCGTTCGCCAGCTACGGCACCGAGGCGTCCTTGCGCGACATCGCCCGGCGCACGAAAGTCGGTATCGGCACGCTCTACCGGCACTTCCCTACGCGGGAAGCACTCCTGGAAGCGATCCTCGACACCAACTTCGACACGTTGCGCGAGCGCGCCGAACAGCTACTCGAATCACCGTCGATCGCACCACTCGAAGCGTTGCTGACGTGGCTCAACGACCTGGCTGTCGGCGCGCGTACGTATCAGGGTCTGCCGCATTCGATCATGGTGGCCTTGGCCGACGAGAACTCCGAACTACATGCCTCCTGTGCCGCCATGCGTGCCTCCGGCGAACGGCTGCTACGCCGCGCGCAGGACGCCGGGCAGGTGCGCACCGATATCACGGTGTACGAGATGATCGCGATCATCATCGGCTCGGTCTGGGCGGTGCAGCAGGATGGCGGACTGTCCGACCGGATGGCCCGCCTGCTCGATGTGGCGGCGCATGGTTTTGTGCGGCACCCGACGGCCGCTGGCGGTGATCGCTCGGACCGGCCATGAACCGACCCACCAGCGTTACGAACGACGATCCAGCGAGTTTCGCGACGCGGGTGAAGACGTCGTACCTCCGACCGCCATCTTCTCGGCCAAACGGCATGCACGTATCGAGCCCGTTTGTCGTGATGTCTGGCTCACCCAGGAGGGCAGCACCGAACTTGTCGCCGGCTATCGCGTGCCGACCCGAAGGGCAGCGGGTCGGTTGCTGGTCAGCAGCATTTCCGCCCCGCGACCAGCCTCACCGCCAGGGCTGGGCTTGCCCTGGACGGCCGCCGTTCAGCCGGCTCGTGCTCGTCTTCTCCGCACCGCCGGGCTACCTCACCCGCCCCTACATCGTCTACCGCAGCCGCGACGTACAGCTCGGTTCTCGCCCGGCGCGCCGCGGCTGGGAACGGGTCGGCTGATCCTTTACCTCGATCGCGACTCGACCGGCGCAGACCTCCTCGTCAGGCCGGACACGGACTCACGGCCTCGAAGCGGTGACCGTCTGCGGCAACGACCTGCGCATCCTCGGGGGAGAGCCGGGCTCAAGGTCGAGCCGGGCCGGGCGGTGTGCAACGATCGGCGCGTCGTCGTTTGGTGTCGGCACATGTGCCGGACTCCGGTTGTGCGCGACGTTGAGCGCGGTCAGGCGGAGGCGGGTAGCGGCTCCTGCGGCCAGTTGAGGACCTTGGCGCCGAGCACCGCCGCCTGCAGCGTGAAGCGATGGGCGGGGTCGGCCGGGTCGTAGCCGGTCAGTCTCTTGACCCGGTCCAGACGGTAGGTGACGGTGCGTACCGACACGTGCAGTCGTTTCGCCGATTCCGTGGCCACCTCACCGGTGGCGAAATAGGCGTCCAGGGTGTCGAGCAGTGGTTCGGCGCCGAAGCGTGCCTGGGTGAGTGGGCTGAGTACGGCCTGTACCAGGTCCACGATGGCAGGTTGGTCGCGCAGCAGAACCCGGTAGATGAGTAGGTCGTGGGCGTTGATGACGGGGGTGTCCGTGTGTAGCCGGGCCGCCATGGTGATCGCCTCGCGGGCCTCCTCGTAGGACCGGGCGATGCCGTACAGGCCGGGGTGGGCCCGGCCGACGGCTACCCGCCAGGGCCGGCCGCGGGGGAGCCGGCTCAGTTCGCGGTGCATGAGCCGGCCGAGTTCGTTGCTCGCGTTCAGCCCGGGCGGCTGCCGGCCCGCTGCTGCCGCGTCAGCCGGTGCCAGCACGACCAGCAAGCCGTCCTTGGTCGCGACCAAGACGTCTCGATCGCCGAGCCGGTCGAATATGACCGCCTCCAGGGCGCTGATCGCCGCATCGGCGTCCGGTAGCCGCCTGCTCGGCGCGGCCAACGCCACCTGGTGAACCCTGGCGAGGTCGAGACCGAACGGTTCGGCGCGTTCGACGAGGGTGCCGAGGTCGGAGTCGCCGCGAAGCAGATCGTCGATCAGCTCCCGGCGCAGCGCCTCCTCCCGGCGGACCAGATCGCGGCGAGCCACCGCGTAGCCTTCGGCGAGCGTCGCGACCGCGTCGTCGACGACCTGCAGAACGGCAGTCGCGGCGGCGCGTACCGCTTCACGGTCGCGGGAGAGCACCACCTTCGGCAGGTCCTGCCAGAGCCGCCGCGCGGCGGACAGATACAGCTGCACCACTCGTCCCGCGGAGATGCCCTGCTCGGCGGCGCGACGGCCGAGCAGACCGACCGCGTCCAGCTCACCACGCTTGGCCCGGCGACCATGGATGGCCGCGTCGGCAAGCAGCGGCAGGTAGTCTCCGAGCAACTCGACCGGGATCCCGCCGGCCTCGCGGCTGGCCCCTTCGGCGACGTCGACCAGCCAGGCATCTTCGGGGCTCGGTGTCGCGGGCCGGCGGCTGCGGCGCCGCCGACTGGTGTCGGTCACCTCTGCCTCGCCTCCTCGAGCCGCGAGGGCAATCCTGTGCGGTGTCCCTGACAAGGACCGCGGCAACCAGTCGGCTCGGAATCGATCCATGGCCATGTGGGGGTGCCCTGCGACGTCACAACCTGCCTCAGCCGTGTTGCCGACAGTCGGCAGTCTAGACCCGCCGTGTCTGTGTGCCGAGGCTCTGCTGCGATCAGGCCGGGTGAGGCGACGATGAAGGTCGGCTCACCAACTCGTGACGCCGAAGGAGATGCGACCGGAAGGAGGAGAAGTCATGTGGTTGCGAACGTTCCAGCCGCCGCCCCACCCGGCGCCGGCGGCTGGTGCACAGGCCGCGGACCACCGCCACGGAGATGACGGGTGGCCCGTCCGCCGAAAGACCTCCCGCCACGAGCGGACCACGACCAGATTCGCGGCACCGCAATGATCAGACCTGCGGCGGGTCCGCCCGCGTCGCCGATCCCGGGTCCGGACGGCGAACACCAGCGCGCGATCGTTGACTCGCGTGACCGGAGTACCCATGTGCCCGGGGATCCGCCGGACGCCTACGACGACCTCGGTGCCTTTGCCGGCGACATCGTCGACGAGTGGGGCAGGCAATCGTTCCCGGCCAGCGACCCTCCGGCCAATTGGTGATGCCGTCACTGGACCGGAAAGGTGAATCGGCAGGCGCCGGTCCAACCGGGCGGCCCTCAAACGAACGAGGTGACCGGTCCTCTTGTAGTTCCCGGGCGTCGTGTCAGGAGCGGCGCATCTGTGACAGCGCCATGCCGACCGGGATGCTCACCGCCAAGACGAGTAGGAGCGCCCGGTAGGCGACGTCGATCAGCCCTGACAGCCCGCCGGCTGGCGCGCCGCCCGTGCCCGTATCCGGTCGGGCGGCGCGCCACGCGATCGCCAAGGCGATGACCAGCAGGAGCGAGCCGAGATCGACTGCCAGCGGGTCGCCGGCCAGGGTTGCGCCGATCACCACGGCATTGCCCACGTTCCAGCAACCGATCTGTGCCCAGGCGCGGCGCGGCTGCGTCCCAGCGGCTCGCCGCGCCGGACGTCTAACGGACGTCGTGGACCGCGGGGACCACCATCACCGGGCACGGGGCGTGCTCGATCAGGCTTCGCGACGTTGAGCCCATCACCAGCCCACGAAATCCTCCGCGGCCCCGGGAGCCCACGACCAGCAGGCCAGCCGAGGTGTCGTCAGCGAAGCCGATCAACGCGGACGCGACTGAATCTCCCGGCACGACCTCGGTGCGGTACTTGACGTCCGGGTAACGGGCGCCGACGCCGAGCCCGCCCGCCGCGTGATCACCCACCGTGGCCCAGAACCCCGGGTTGCCGACAGCGAACGTATCGCCCGAGCCTCGCCGGGCCGGCTGATGATGCGCCAGGATCAACTCGACGTCGCGCAGGTGTGCTTGCGCGAAGGCGGCCTCTGCCGCCCGGTTGGCCCCAAGCGAACCGTCGGTGCCGAGCACGACCGGCGCGCCGTCAGGCGGGCATTCCCCGCGCACGACCACGACCGGGCAGCGAGCATGCCCGGCGACCTGGGGTGCCACCGAGCCCACCAGGAGACCGGCGAACCCGCCCATGCCGCGGTGACCAACGACGAGCGACTGAGCATCGTGTGAGGCTTCCACCAGTACCGCCCCGGGCGACCCGTCGACCAGGCGCGTGGTTACCGACAAATGCGGGTGATCAGCCCGGACCGCGCGTGCGGCCTGGGTCAACAGGTCCAGCATCGCGGCCCTTGGCCCTTGATCGTGTTGATCGTACGAGGCGTGAAACGGAGGAAGCATCACCGGCCAGCCGAAAGCATGGACGATGCGCAGACCGCAGCCTTGTCGCAGCGCCTCCCGGGCACCGTACCGAACGGCGGACCGAGCCGTCGCCGAACCGTCGAAGCCGACCACCACGGGCGCGGTCATCTCGAGACCTCCGTTGCTGCATCAGTGCCGGCCGTCGGCTCCGGCGCCCGTGGTGATGCTGGTAGTCGCGCCCAGGAACGCATGACGATTCCCTCCCCGGCGGGCTTGGAGCCCACGTTGCCGTCGTGTTGTAACTGCCCCTTGGCGTGCGTCCGACCTGCCGACGTGGCCGCGATCAGGGCCACTCAGTTGTCGAGTCGTGATGTCGGTCTACGGCGCCGCCGTCTTCTCCACTATGAGTTCGCTTGCGGTGGGCGGACAGTGCTGACGATGGACACGTAAGCGGCCCCGAGTTGCCGGTCACCGGCAACCATGCGGTCCCCGATTGGTGCGCCTCCACCTGCCTTGTCGCCAGCATCCGGACGAAGCTGGTGTCCGGACAGGGAGGTGGCGGGGGCTGCCGGCGCCCGCCGGGGCAATCAGCCTCGCCACCATCGCACTGGCACTGTTGAACGCTGACCCGATCCGCATCACTGCCTCGCAGTTTGCCGGTGGTCGGCAATCAGACCGGCCGGAGATGGCCGTGACCAGGCCTGACGGTGGCGGGCTGATTCGGTGATGGTTGGAGACAGACGCAATCGTCCCCACTTTGGAGGTGTTCGGCCATGCCGCAATGGCTGGTTCGTGACGTGATGACCTCGGAGGTGGTCACCGCGACCGTCGACACCCCGATCGGAGACGTCGCCGACCTGCTCGCCAGCCACCGCATCAGCGCCGTGCCGCGCCCGATGGCACGGCCGGACGCCGCTATCCGCGACGACGTCATCGAGCACGTGCGGCGGGTCTTGTGGATCGACCCGGTCCAGGTGCAGGTCCACGTCCATGGCGGAGTGGTGACCCTCACCGGAGCCGTGGGCCGGCGCAGCACGGCAGCCATCGCGGCCCGCCTGGCCGGAGAGGTGCCGGGTGCGGTGACGGTCGTCGACCGTATCCGCTACGACTTCGACGACAGTTCCCTGACCCGCTCGCGCGTCGGCCGCACCCACCCGTTCAGCGCCGACCCGTTCGGCCCGAGGCGACCAGCCGGGTCAGCGGTGTGACGCCCGCGGCCGGGCACCGGCGTACCGCGTCTGACGCGCCGCCGCCGGTCGTCCCGGCGTCGCCGGCCATCTCGTGGCCCGGTCGGCGAGCGCCGTCACCGGCTGCCGACATGGTCGAGACGACAGCTGACAGCCGGCTGTGGACCGGCACCGGCCCAGCGTTCCCCGTACTGCAAGGACACGGCAACCGCCGATGCGCCGCTTCATCGACCGGAGCCGGCCAGCTGATTCAGGCGCCGCAGGCGCCGAAAAGGAGGAGAGATGCAGCAATGGACGGTCCGAGAAGTCATGACCCCCGAGGTCCTCACCGTGGACTACGACACGCCGCCCGCCGAGGTCATCACGACCATGACGACGTACGACGTGAGCGCCCTGGCCGTCGCTGACGCCAACGACACTGTGCTGGGCATCATCACCCGTACCGACGTGCTGAACAGCATCCGGGTACGAGGACCGGACCGGCGCTCTCGCGTGCCGTGGCGACGGCCGGTGGCGACGCCGGCATTCACCGCGTAGTCGGCCGGGCAGATGATGAGCGCGCCGGCAATGACTGTCGCCCCCGATGTCACGCTCGGCCAGGCCGGCCGGCTGATGCGCGAGTACGGTGTCAATCGGCTCCTCGTCACGGGACCGGACCGGCGGCTGCTGGGCGTCGTCACCGCCGCCGATCTGCTGAAGGTGTACGAGCGTCCGGACGACGAGATTCGCGCCGACCTACGCCAGTTGCTGGCGACCCTACCCAGGCGGGACCTCGCTTTCGATGTACGCGACGGCGTAGCCACGATCGCCGGAACCGTCGAGGAGGCCCTGACCGCGACGCTGCTCGAACGGCTGGTCCGGGACGTGTCCGGCGTGACGGCGGTCCACAGCGACGTCCTCGTCACCCCGCCCACAGCGGCCGCGGCCACCCCGGCCCCCGAACCACAGCAACACCCGGTGGACGGCTGGTGGCCGACCCGGCGACCCGCCCGCGCAGTTCCGTCCGGGTCAAGCCGAAGCGACGACCGGACCTGAGTTCCTTTGCTCGTCATCGCGCACCCGACAACCGTGTCCACGCATCGATACCCCTGAGGAGTCGGATAGGGCTATCGCCCAACGAACCGCGCTGCTGCTCGGCAGCGCCCACACACCACCGCGGCGGCTGTCGCCGCGCCGGAGAGCGATATCCAGCCGCCGGTGACCCGAACTGCGCCGCCGGCTGTCTCCGATGCAACGCCGGTTCGCGATTCTCAAACGCAGAGGAGTCGGAGATGGAGAAATGGTCGTTGACAGCGCTCGCCGATGGGCTGCTCAGTCATGCACTCGGCGCCTCGGATCGCAGCGGCGTACGAACCGTCTGCGATGGACGGTCGGGCCTGCTCTACCAGACGGTGATCGCCTTGGCCCACGGCCAACGGCTGGAACAGCACGACAACCCAGGCGACGCCACCGTGCAGGTACTACGGGGCCGGGTACGGATCACCGCCGGCGACGACACGACCGAGGGTTCCCCTGGACAGCTGCTGATCATGCCCGGTGCCCGGCGCACGGTGGTAGCGCTGGAAGACACGGTCCTGCTGCTCACCGCCGCCAACCGTACGACACCGATCGCGGCCGGCCTCGGCAACACCAGCCTTCGCCGTTCAATACCAGCAGCGACGCGGCTACCGACATCAGCCCGCAATGGCACCTCCGCCCGGGCCGCGAACGACCTGATCACGACGGCGCATCGCCGGGAGCCAAGTCGATGAACGAGCCACATGCTTTCGTGATCGTCCAGGCCGGGTTGACCGGGACGAAGACCGCGCAGACGCCGCGGGAGTCCACTCTCTGCCTTGGCGGCGACCTTGCGCGCGACGTCCTGGTTGCGGACGGTCGGTAAGAAACGACGCCCGGAGTTGCGCGAGATCGGCATAGCGGCCGGTGACGACGTGCGCGAACATCTGGTCGGGCGAGGCCGGGACTGGATAGTGGTGGTCTGGCCGGCGGCCTGGGACATGTGTGCGGGACGATTCGGCGCACGGCGCCGGTAGTGGAAGGCGTACAGATATGGCGACGGTGCGTCCGCAACGAATCTCGCCCTATCCGGGACCGGTGAACCGAGCGCCGAGAGGGTCTGCGGTCGCCCGATTGCTGCGGACCACCGACGCGAAGCAGATCGGCTTGATGTACCTGGTCACGTCGTTCGGGTTCTTCTTCGCCGGTGGGCTCATGGCCTTGTTGATGCGAGCGGAGCTGGCCCGGCCGGGTCTGCAGTTTCTCTCCCCGGAACAGTACAACCAGCTGTTCACCATGCACGGCACGATCATGCTGCTGCTGTTCGCCACGCCGATTGTGTTCGCTTTCGCGAACTACATCGTGCCGCTGCAGATCGGCGCGCCGGACGTCTCGTTTCCCCGGCTGAACGCGTTCGCGTACTGGCTGTACCTGTTCGGCGGGCTGATGGCCGTCGGTGGTTTCGCCACTCCCGGCGGCGCGGCGGACTTCGGCTGGTTTGCCTACCAACCCCTGGCCAGCGCGCAACACAGTCCCGGAGTGGGCGGCGACCTGTGGTACATCGGCCTGGTCCTGTCGGGCCTGGGCACGATCCTCGGTGCCGTCAACATGATCACCACGATCCTCACCCTGCGCGCGCCCGGGATGACCATGTTCCGGATGCCGATCTTCACGTGGAACATCCTGGTCACCGCCCTCATGGTCGTCATCGTGTTCCCGCTGCTGGCCGCCACCCTGCTCGCCGCCATGGCCGACCGGATGCTGGGCGCACACGTCTTCGATCCCGCCACCGGTGGCCCCATGCTCTGGCAGCACCTGTTCTGGTTCTTCGGCCACCCCGAGGTCTACATCGTCGCGATCCCGTTCTTCGGCATCGTCACGGAGATCATTCCGGTGTTCTCGCGCAAGCCGCTGTTCGGCTACAAGGGACTGGTCGCCGCGACCGTCGCCATAGCGAGCCTCTCCATGTCCGTGTGGGCGCACCACATGTTCTCCACCGGACAGGTCCTGCTGCCGTTCTTCTCACTTCTGTCCTACCTGATCGCCGTCCCCACCGGCATCAAGTTCTTCAACTGGATCGGCACCATGTGGAAAGGCCAACTGAGCTTCGAAACACCGATGCTGTTCGCCATCGGCTTCCTGGTCACCTTCCTGTTCGGCGGCCTCTCCGGCGTCCTGCTCGCCTCACCACCCCTCGACTGGCACGTCACCGACAGCTACTTCGTCGTCGCGCATTTCCACTACGTGCTGTTCGGCACCATCGTGTTCGCCGTCTTCGGCGGCGTGTACTTCTGGTTCCCGAAAATGACCGGCCGGAAGATGGACGAACGCCTCGGCAAAGTCCATTTCTGGCTCACCTTCATCGGTTTCCACACCACTTTCCTCGTCCAGCACTGGCTCGGCACCAAAGGGATGCCCCGCCGTTACGCTGACTACCTTCCCTCCGACGGATTCACCACTCTCAATACGGTGTCGACCATCGGCTCCTTCATCCTCGGAGCATCGATGCTGCCCTTCGTGTGGAATGTGTGGAAGTCCTACCGATACGGCCCACAGGTCAATGTGGACGACCCCTGGGAACACGGCATGTCCCTGGAATGGGCCACCTCCTGCCCACCGCCGCTACGCAACTTCGACCGCATGCCCCGCATCCGCTCCGAACGCCCGGCGTTCGACCTGCATTACCCCGAACACGCGCCTGGCCACTCCCTGCAACACCCACCGGCCGGAGGCGCCAAACCACTCACCGACGAATCACACGGCGGCGCCAGCTATCGCGACCGGTGAACGGGTCGGAACCTCGAACCGGCGCAGTGCGGCGCGGGCGTCATCGGCAAACCGGCGGTCAGCGGCCGGCCGGCCCTGCCTCGTAGACGAGGTCGGCCTGACACTGGCGCGGCCGCACGAACGGCGTCAGACGCGCTTCGAGCGGTGCCCGGGCATCCTGCTCGACGAGCCCCTGCAACAGCCCGAGGTGCATGGCGCACACGATGCCGGGGTGGTCTTCCGCCAACGACCAAAAAGGACAGGCATGCAAGGTCATCTGCACCTGACCGCCGTTCGCGGCGACGGCGGGTTGAAAGCCCAACTCGGTGAACACCGCTGAGACCATGCTTACGGTGGCCTGCACGTCGTCGGACTGGCCAGGGGAGTGCGGCCGAAGCCGCTGCGCCCACGCCCAGCCGGCCTTCCTGGCTATATCGCTGCCGTCGTTCTCAGCCAGATGGTCGACAAGGACAGACGCGAGAAGTTCGTATCCACCGTCTTGCACCGCGGCCGTGACCGCCTCGTACACGGTGCGGGGCCGCCCGCGACGACCCTGTCTGGCCGAGTGTTCCCGAACGAAACCAGTTTTGATCAGCACGTCGAGATGGAACCGGACGGTATTGGGATGCAAACCGGTGACAGCAGCCAACGCCTGAGCGTCCGCCGGAGCGGCGGCCGCCCGAAGAGCCTGTAGCAGCCGTCGTCTGCTCGGAACGGCGAGTGCTCCGAAGGTCACATCATTAGGCACGCCCTGAATATACACGACGAGTATGGTAAAAAACATTGAGGAGGCGTTCATGACATACGTGATCGCAGAACCGTGCATCGACGTCGTCGACCAAGCGTGTGCGGAGGAATGTCCGGGCGGTTGCATCTACGAGGGTTCTCGCGCCCTGTACATCGAGCCCGCCGAGTGCGTCGACTGCGGTGCCGCGCTGGTCAGCGGACACGGCAAGCCTGCGTCGTGAACATTCAGCCGCGGCCTGACCGGGAGTGACCTGGCTTCGAGGGTGGGGAGGAAGCATGATGAGACAGGGTGGCCCGCACTGGCCGCTTCGGCGGATGATCGTTGTCGGCGTCGACGGCTCCTCCGGCTCGAAGGTCGCTCTGCGCTGGGCGCTGACGCAGGCCGAGCGAACCGCCGCCGACGTTGAGGCCGTTAACGTTTGGACGCCGCAAGCGACCTACTGGGCAGGCATGCCGGGGGCGTTCGTCGTTGACGACCTCGCCGCTGTTGCCGAGACGGTCCTGCTGGACTCCTTGGTCGAGGTGACCCGGGAGTACGGCCGGTCGGTTCCGATCCGCCCCCGGGTGATACGGGGATTTCCCGCCGAAGAACTGCTCCGAGCCGGCAGCTCAGCCCAATTGCTGGTCCTCGGCGCACCCACGCACGGCACCATGACCGGTCTGCTGCTCGGCTCGGTCAGTCACCGATGCGTTCAAGGCGCGACCTGTCCGGTCGTGATCGCCCCGGCCACGCCGAATCGGCTGCCACCGCAGTCGTTGAGGTGGACTGACGCGGACCGGCAGGTCATACCACCAAGGAGTTGAACATCGGACCCGCTTCCTGAGCCGCCGGGCCGGACCGGCGGCAATCCGGCGGTCACCTTTCGCGAAGAAGGCAGCCATGAACCCCACTCCGTCGCGCACCGATCTGACAGTCCCGGCCGACGTGCTCGTCGCCGCCGCGGAGGCGGCCGCGCGTTGGGCGCCCTCAGTGCTGAACACCCAGCCATGGCGCTGGCGGGTACATCCGGACCGGCTGGAGTTGTTCGCCGAGCCCCGTCGTCAACTCGGCGTCCTCGATCCGGACGCTCGGCTGATGATCCTCAGTTGCGGCGCCGCCCTGCATCACGCGTGCGTTGCCCTGGCCGCCCAGGGCTGGACCCCGCGGGTCACCCGTACACGCGGTCCTTCCACAGTCGGGCCGCTGGCCGTACTCGACGGCTTCGAAGAGGTAGCGATCACCTCGGCCGCACGTCAGCAGGAGCAGGCCATGCGGACGCGATGCACCGACCGCCGGCCGGTCAGCGATCAACCTGTCGCGTCCCTCGCCATCCGCGCCATCGAAGCCAGCGCGACAGGCGCTGTCCGTCTGCAGGTCCTGACCGCTGAGCAGGTCCTTGATCTAGCCGCTGCCGTATCGAGAGCCGACGCGGTGCAAGCTCTCGACCCGCGTGCCCGCGAAGAGCTCGACCACTGGACGAGCCGGACCATGACCGAAGGCGTCGGACTGTCGCCGGAGGCGCTGCCGGAGCGACTGGCGCAGACCACGGTTCCGGGTCGCGGGTTCGGCCACGCGGGAACCCTGCCGATCGGGGCCGGCCACGACCGGGCCGCCACGTACGCCCTGCTCTACGGCGACGGCGACGACCCTACGCAGTGGCTGCAGGCGGGCGAGGCGTTGTCGGTCATCTGGCTGGCCGCCACCGCGCTCGATGTCTCGGTGCTGCCGTTGAGCGACGTCGTCACCGTACCCGGTACTCGCGAAGCACTCCGTCGGGTACTCAAACCTCTGGATCATCCGTACCTGGCGCTGCGGCTGGGAATCGCTGACGCTGCGCCCGGCGTGCTGCCGCGCACCCCTCGGCTACCGGCCGCTCAACTCGTCGAGGTTGTCCCCGCCGAACGCCGCTGACGAAACGACTTCCGGCCACCCGACGCACGGATGTGGCCGGTAGAAAGGAGTCAGGATGAAGCCCACGACCGGGCGGCGCCCGGTGATCAGCGATGGCCTACCGAGCCAGCTTCCGGACATCGACCCCGAGGAAACCAACGAGTGGGTCGAGTCGCTGGATGGAGTCATCG